>CALMKG010000155.1 GCA_937867175.1 uncultured Propionibacterium sp.
GGCGGCGGTCGCCCCAGCGCCACCGAGTTCGTCGGTGTGAACCCGATTGGTGACAGACCCCAAAGAGGTCGTGATCGGGCTGTCACCGGCGTTCAGTTCCGCCATCTTCGAGACGATCATCGGGCTGCCTCATGGCGCGGTGCTCAAGGAGATCTGCGCCGGCATCGAGGAGGAGGGCCTCAAGCACCGCATCGTCAAGGTCTTCCGGACCGCAGACGTGGGGTTCATCGCACACGAGGCCGCGAAGTTGTCCGGCTCGGGGATCGGTATTGGCATCCAGTCCCGCGGCACCATGGTGATCCACCAGAAGGACCTGGCTCCGCTCAGCAACCTGGAACTGTTCAGTCAGTCCCCGCTGATCGACCTTGAGACCTTCCGAGCGGCCGGGCGCAACGCTGCCCAGTACGCCAAGGGTCTGTCGCCTGCCCCGGTGCCGGTCCGCAATGACCAGATGGCAAGGCCGAAGTATCAGGCTGTCGCTGCCCTCCTGCACAACAAGGAAACCCGGCTGACAGACCAGAAGAAGTCCACCCAAACCGTGCGGCTCAGCTACAGCTAGGAAACGACATGGACCAAGAACAATTGATTCGCCAAATCATGGCCGAGGTGATGAAGAACCTCGGCAATGAGCAGGTCACCTTCGCCAAGAAGCCTGCGTCCACGTCCTCTGCTGGACGGGTGGGCGTGAAGGACTACCCGCTGGCCGAGAAGCATCCCGACCTGGTCAAGACCAGCAGCGGCAAGACGCTCGACGAGCTCAGCTTCGACAAGGTGAAGTCCGGCGCACTCAAGCCGACGGATTTCGTGATCTCGCCGCAGACCCTGGAGATGCAAGCCCAGGTGGCCGAGGACGCAGGTCGCTCGACACTGGCCCGCAACCTGCGCCGGGCCGCCGAACTGAATCCGGTGCCCGATGACCGGCTCCTCGAGATCTACAACGCGCTGCGTCCCTACCGTTCGACGAAGGCCGAGTTGTACGAGATCGCCGATGAGCTGGAAAACCAATACGGCGCGAAGGTCTCGGCGGGTTTCGTCCGGGAAGCAGCCGATGTCTACGACAGCCGCGGCCGGCTGCGCGTCGACTGACGGAAACGGTTGAGGAAGGAGCCCGGAAATGGGGATGGTGGCAGGCATCGACATCGGCAACGCAAGCACCGAAGTTGCGCTCGCCGAGCGTCAAGGCGACAAGCTGATCTTCTTGGCCACTGCCATCATCCCCACCACGGGCATCAAGGGCACCCGGGACAACCTGAGCGGCGTCTTCCAAGCCCTGACCAGCGCGCTCGATCAGGCTGGGCGTCGTCTGGACGAACTGGAACTGGTGCGCATCAACGAGGCGGCACCGGTCATCGGTGACGTAGCGATGGAGACCATCACCGAAACGGTGATCACCGAATCCACCATGATCGGGCACAACCCGTCCACTCCCGGCGGCCTGGGCATCGGGGTGGGCACCACCATAAGGTTGGACGACCTGGCGAAGACCGTCGGCGGCGGGCCATACCTGGTGGTGGTGGATCGCAGCCACAGCTTCGACGAGGTCGCCCGCGTGCTGAACGAGGTCGCCGGCCGAGTCCAGGTCACCGGCGCGATCATGCAGCGCGACGACGGCGTCCTGGTGCACAACCGACTCGACAACAAGATCCCGATCGTCGACGAGGTGACCAAGATCGAGAAGGTGCCGCTGGGCATGCTGGCGGCGATCGAGGTCGCCGAGATGGGACGCATCGTCGAGACGCTGTCCAATCCGTTCGGCATCGCCACCTTGTTCGGCCTGGACGCCGGCGACACCATGCAGGTCGTGCCGTTGGCGCGCTCGCTGGTGGGCAACCGTTCGGCGGTGGTGATCAGGACGCCCAAGGGCGACGTCAAGGAACGCCGGATCCCAGCCGGGACGCTGACCTTTCACGGTAGGGCGGCCACCCACGAGGTGGACGTCGACCGCGGCGCCGAGGAAATCATGGCTGCCTCCGCCAAGGCCCGGCAGATCCACGACATCACCGGCGCCCCCGGCACCAACGTGGGCGGCATGATGGAGAACGTCCGGGTCACGATGAGCCGGCTCACCAACAAGCCGCCCCAGGACATCCACATCACCGATCTGCTCGCGGTCGACACGCAGGTGCCGCGCCAGGTCGCCGGCGGGATCGCCGACGAGTTCTCCATGGAGGCCGCCGTCGGGATCGCCGTGATGGTCAAGGCCGACCGGCTACAGATGGAGACCATCGCCGCCGACATGGCGTCCGAGATCGGCATCCCGGTCGAGGTCGGTGGCGTGGAGGCCGACATGGCCATCCGCGGCGCCTTGACCACCCCGGGCACCGCCCCGCCGGTCGCGATCCTCGACATGGGTGCTGGTTCCACCGACGCCTCGGTGATGCGCACCGACGGCTCCGGGGTATCAACCCATCTGGCCGGTGCCGGCAACATGGTGACCCTGATGATCCAGTCCGAGCTGGGACTGGAAACCTTCGACGCCGCTGAGGACGTCAAACGCTACCCACTGGCCAAGGTCGAGAGCGTCTTCAACATCAGGCATGAGGACGGCACCGTCCAGTTCTTCAGCGAGCCCCTGCCGCCGCACGTCTACGCACGCGTCGTCGTCCTCAAACCCGAAGGCATGGTCCCGCTCAGCCTCAATCTGCCGGTCGAGACCATCCGGCAGGTGCGCATCCGCGCCAAGGAGCGGGTTTTCGTCACCAACGCCCTGCGTGCGCTGCGCCAGGTCAGCCCCACCCAGAACGTTCGTGACATCGACTTCGTGGTGCTGGTCGGCGGATCGGCGCTCGACTTCGAGATCCCGCAACTGGTCACCAAGGCGCTCGCCGACTACCGCGTGGTGGCCGGACGCGCGAACATCCGCGGTACCGAAGGGCCACGCAACGCGGTTGCCACCGGTCTGGCGCTGAGTTGGGGGCAGCGATGAGCAAGGACTCCCCGCCCAGCATTCGGTTGCACGCACATGCCGCGATCAGCGACCAGCAACTCACCGAAGTGCTGCTCGGTATCGAGGAAGAGGGCATCCCAGTCGAGGTCGAACGCTTCGATGAGTTCGACCCACTGGTCCTGGCGCATCAGGCGGCCATCACGTCCCGGCTGGGAATCGGGCTCGGTATCGCGTTGGACTACGCGGTGATCACCACTGAGAAGCTGCCCGAGGCCAAGCCGTATCTGGCGACCTGGCTCAACGCGGACGCCGGCATCGATCGAGCCATCGGGACGAATGCGGCCCGGATGGTCAAGCGAACTCCCTTACGCCCGCTGAGTGGGGAAAGGAATCCATGATGGAAGCACTGGGAACCATCGAGACCGTGGGTCTGGCAGCGGCCTTCGAGGCTGCCGACGTGGCCTGCAAGACGGCCAACGTCGAACTCATCGGCTACGAACTGGCCAAGGGCGGCGGCTTCGTGACCATCAAGGTGGTCGGCAAGGTGGGCGCAGTCAACTCGGCGATCGCCGCCGCGAAGGCCGCCGCCGAGAAGGTCAACCGCGTTGTCGCCACGCTGGTGATCCCAAGGCCGGCGAGCCAGATCGAGCCGCTGATCCGCAATGCGGCGACCCGCGGCTACCGCCCCGAGCCTGCGGCCGTCGAAACGGTCGCAGAGCCCGCCACCGATGTCGAGCAAACCACTGAGGTGCCTGCCGGCGACCAGTCCGCACCTGCTCGCCGGACCACCCGCAAGAAGGCGGCGCCGAAGATCGACGAAGCCGCGCCGCTGCCTGATGCTGGCGCCGAGCCCCCTGCCGAACAGGCGTCCGACAACCAATAGCCCGCCGAAGTCACCATGACGAAGGCGACCAGCACCACCACCACCACAGGAAGGAAAACCACAATGAGCCAAGCATTGGGCCTGGTTGAGACGAAAGGGTTCGTCGGCGCAGTGGAAGCCGCCGACGCCATGGTCAAGTCGGCCAACGTCTCGTTGATCGGCAGCGAGAAGATCGGCGCCGGCTTCGTGACCGTCATGGTCCGCGGAGATGTCGGAGCGGTGAAGGCAGCAGTGGACGCCGGTTCGGCGGCCGCCGCCAAGGTCGGCGAACTGGTCGCCCAGCATGTCATTCCGCGTCCCCATGCCGATGTCGAGAAGCTGCTTCCGGGGTCCTGACCGCCATGAACGAAGCAGGCCTCATCACCCTGATCGCGGATCGGGTTGTCTCCCGCATCATGGAAGCCGACCCGAGCCGCGTGATTGTCGGCATCTCGAATCGTCACATCCACCTTTGCGACGCCGATTTCCGCACGCTGTTCGGGTATGAGGCTCCCACGGTCAGGAAGATGGTGCGCCAGCACGGCGAGTTCGCAGCCGAAGAGACGGTCACCCTGCACGGACCGAAGGGCAGCATGCCCCGGATCCGCGTAATGGGCCCCAACCGGGCGCAGACCCAGGTCGAACTGAGCCAGACAGACTCCCTCGCGCTGGGCGTCAAGGCGCCGGTGGCTCAGTCCGGCCAGCTCGCGAGCGCCGCACCCATCGACATCGAGGGCCCGGCCGGTCGGATCAGCCTGGACCATGCCGTGATCATCGCCGGCCGGCACATCCACATGGGGCCCGGCGACGCCAGAGCCCTCGGTCTTGCCGACCAGGATTTCGTCAGTGTCCGGTTCGGTGGACCGCGGGGAGGCACGCTCAACAACTTCCTGGTCCGGGTGAAAGACTCCTACATTCCCGAACTCCACCTCGACACCGATGAAGGCAACGCCCTCGCTGTCAGGACCGGCGACTGGGTCACCATCTGTCGGAAGTGATATCGATGACCGCCGACTACCGCCCGCTGCGCCGGCTCGCACACCTCGTGCGAACCGGCAAAGTCGACGCCGCCACCGGAAAGCTCCGGCTCGGCGTCGACTTGGGCACGGCAAACATCGTGCTGGTCGTCGTCGATGGTCGCAACCGGCCGGTCGCGGGCGGTTGGCGCCATTCCAATGTCGTGCGCGACGGCATCGTGGTCGATTGGCACGGCGCCGTGCAGGCGGTCCAGTCCATCAAGACCGAACTAGAGACCCGGACGAAGGCCCGCTTCAACCGGGCGGCCGTCTCGGTCCCACCCGGTATCGACCGAGGCACCACCAAGGTCTTCACCAATGTGCTGGAAGCGTGCGGCCTCGACATCGCCGAGGTGGTCGACGAACCGGTCGCGGCGGCCACGGCGCTCGGTCTGCGCGACGGCGCGGTGATCGACATCGGACATGGCACCACAGGTGTCTCGGTGATGAATGGCGGCGAAGTCGTCGCCTCCATCGACGAGGCGACGGGCGGACACCACATGACTCTGGTGCTCGCCGGCGCGCTGAAGATGAGCTACGAGTCGGCTGAGGCATTCAAGGTGGACCCCGGCAACGAGGCGATCGTCTTCGCCACCATCCGTCCCACCCTGGAGAAGATGGCGACCATCGCCGCCGAAGCCCTGGCGGGCAGGGACGTCGAGGCGATCGCGCTGGTCGGCGGTGCCAGCTCCTTCCCGGGTGCGCCCGGCGTCTTCGCCGAAGTGCTCGGACGCCCGGTGGAGCGACCGGACGAGCCACTGTTCCCCACACCTCTCGGCACTGCAATGCGGAGGAAGCATGCCTGAACACCAGTTGCGTGAGTTGATACGCGAGGTCGTCGCCGAAATCCTGGCCGCCCAACGCGGGCTCGCCGGGCCGGCTCCGGCGGAGCGGACGAACGGCTTGGTGCTGTTCACCGGTGCCGCGCTCGGCTTCGAATCGGCACTTCAATCGCTGGCACGGCTCAACGGCAGGTTGGCGCTGGACTGGACGCAGACCCCGTCGGCCGAACGTATCCTCGATCAGCAGCGCATCGCCGCTATCGGCATGACGCCGGTGAGCAGCTCCTTGGTGGTGGGCCATGACATCCTGATCATCCCCACCCTGACCGTCAACCTGGTCGCCAAGGTGACCCACGGCATCGGTGACTGCTTGGCGTCCAATGTGATCTCGGACTTCATCATGCGCGGCAAACCGGTGGTCGTCGCCACCAACGGGGCCTGCCCAGACAGCCCTGACAAGCGCAGTTGGTACCCACACATCCCAGAGCAATATGCCGCGATGCTCCGCAGCAATCTGGCGACCCTGCAGTCGTTCGGAGTGCGGCTCAGCGATGCCGACCGGCTCGACGCCGCGGTGGTGAAGGTGCTGGAACCCAGCGCCAGCCAGCCCGCGGCCGGTGAGGCCGTCCCCACCGACGCAGTGGTGCACCCCGACCGCGTCATTACGGCCGAGACCGTCCACGCAATGGCACCCGGCTCGACGGTCACCCTGATGCCCAACGCGATCATCACCGATCTGGCTCGTGACGCCGCCCGACAGGGACGAATCACGCTATCGAGGAGGAGCTGAGATGTACCTGGCGAAGGTGATCGGCACCGTGGTGTCGACCAGCAAGGACGAGCGCCTGATCGGCTTCAAGCTGCTGCTGGCTCGGCGTATCGACGAGCAGGGCGAGCAGACCGGCAGTCCCGAGATCTGCGTGGACACCGTGGGGGCGGGCACCGGCGAAGTGGTCATCGTCACCGAAGGCTCCAGTGCCCGCAACGCGGTCGACCGCCCGAACAGCCCGGTGGACGCAGCCATCGTCGGCATCGTCGACACCGTAGAGATCGATCAGGTGAGCTGAGATGCCCGCCATCTACACCCGCACCGGAGATCGGGGCGAAACCGGTCTGTTCGGTGGTACCCGGGTCAGCAAGCAGGACCCACGGGTGGAGGCGTACGGCACGGTGGACGAGGCCAACGCGTCCCTCGGGCTGGCGAAATCAGGTCTCGAACCCGGCGAATGGCGGGAGCGCGTACACCAGATCCAGCATCGCCTGTTCGTGTTGGGCGCCGAACTGGCCAGTGACGAAAAGGGCGCCGCGATCCTTGACAACAAGGTCGGCACCGACGACATCGTCGCCTTGGAGCGGCTGATCGATGACTGCCTCGCCGTCACCGGCCCCCAACGTGGCTTCGTCGTCCCCGGACGCGACGCCCGCTCGGCAGCCTTCCATCTTGCCCGCACCACTGTCCGGCGGGCTGAACGGCGGACGCTGACCTTGGCCGAGACCGAGGCCGTGCGTCCGGAACTGATCAAGTATCTCAACCGACTCTCGGATGCCACGTACGCCTTGGCTCGGTTGACCGAGCACTGGGCTGATCTGGCCCTCATCGAGGCGACCGTGCGGAAGGCCGTGGCGACGCAATTGAACCAATCCGGCGCTCAGACCGGAATCGCGGCGCAAAAGCTCGGCGAATTCGACCTCGCCACCGCGAAGGCGCTGGCCACCGCCGCCGAGACGAAGGCGCTGATGGTCGGGGTGCCGATCGTCTTTGCGGCGGTGGACGCAGCGGGCAACCTGATGCTGGTGCACCGGATGGCCGACTCGCTGCTGGCCAGCATCGACATCGCCATCAACAAGGCATGGAGTTCGGCCGCCTTCAAACAGACCACCGCCACTCTGGGAGCCCAGGCCGCGCCACCCGGTGCCCCTCTGCCCGGGCTGGCGGACGGCAACAAAGGCCGCGTGGTGCTCTTCGGCGGCGGCTTCCCCGTATTCCATCAGGGGAAGATCGCCGGGGGGTTGGGAGTGTCGGGCGGCACCGTCGAAGAAGACATCGAGATTGCCACCTGGGCCATGAATCAAGTTATGGGAGCAGACAAATGAGTATTGACACCGCAGTGCTGGAGGAAACCATCCGCCGCGTGTTGGCGAAACTGCCTGAGGCGTCCTCGGGCAATGACGGCGTCTTCGTCGACATGGACTCCGCGATAGCGGCGGCAACGAAGGCGTCCCGGGAATACCTGAGCCGCTCATTGGCAGATCGCCGTCGCTATGTCCAGGCCATCAGGGACTGCATGCTGCGCCCGGAGAACCTGGACTACATGAGCACCCAAGCGGTGGCCGAAACAGGTATGGGGGACGTCTCGCACAAGTACCTCAAGAACAAGATCGCCGCCGAGGGCACTCCCGGGGTCGAGGACCTGGTGACCGAGGCCTGGTCGGGCGACAACGGGCTGACCACCGTCGAATACTCCCCCTTCGGTGTGGTCGGGGCGATCACACCGACCACCAACCCCACCGAGACGATCACCTGCAACACGATCGGCATGCTGGCCGCCGGCAACTCGGTCGTCTTCAGCCCGCATCCCAGGGCCAAGAACCTGTCGCTGTGGCAGATCCGCAAGATCAACCAGGCGCTCCATGCAGTGGGGGCGCCCGACAACCTGGTGGTGACGGTCGCCGAACCGTCCATCGAGAACACCAACGCGATGATGTCGCACCCCGACGTCAGGATGCTGGTGGCCACCGGCGGGCCGGGCATCGTGAAGACGGTGCTCAGCTCGGGCAAGAAGGCGATCGGCGCCGGAGCCGGCAACCCACCGGTCGTGGTGGACGCCACCGCCGACCTCGACCATGCCGCCAAGTGCATCGTCGATGGTGCCAGCTTCGACAACAACCTGCCCTGCACCGCGGAGAAGGAGTGCGTGGCCGTCGACTCCATCGTCGACCTGCTGAAGTTCAAGATGGTCCAGCACGGCGCCTACGAGGCGTCCGCCGAAGAGCTGGCCAAGCTGGAGCAGCTGATCGTCGGACCCAAGGGCGCCAAGACCGAATGGGTCGGCAAGCCGGCGTCACAACTGCTGAAGGAGATCGGCTCGCAGGTCCCGGTGGGGGTGCGACTGATCATCTGCGAGGTCAGCAAGGATCACCCGTTCGTGCAGCACGAGTTGATGATGCCGGTGCTCGGCATCGTTCGGGTGCCCGACGTCGACAGCGCAATCGACTTGGCGTGCGAGCTGGAGCACGGCAACCGGCACACCGCGATCATGCACTCGAAGGACGTGACCAAGCTGACCAAGATGGGCAAGCTGATCCAGACGACGATCTACGTGAAGAACGGCCCGTCCTTCGCAGGGATCGGCATCGGTGGTGAGGGCTACCCGACCTTCACGATCGCCGGGCCCACCGGTGAGGGGCTGACCAGCCCCCGCAGCTTCTGCCGTCGCCGCCGTTGCGCCATGGTCGGGGAGCTGAACGTGCGATGACCGCTCCGGTCAAAGTTGCCGTCACCGGGGCCGCTGGCCAGATCGGGTACGCACTGGTCTACCGGATCGCCTCGGGTGAGTTGTTCCCTGGCCGGCAGGTCGAGTTGCGGCTGCTTGAGGTGCCGCAGGCGGTGAAGGCGGTCGAGGGTGTGGCGATGGAACTGGTCGACTGCGCCTTCCCGACCCTGGCCGGCATTGAGGTGGGCGACGACCCCGATGCCGTCTTCGACGGCGCCAACGCAGCGCTACTGGTGGGTTCCATGCCGCGCCGAGCCGGCATGGAACGCGCCGACCTGCTGGCGGCCAACGGCCAGATCTTCTCCGTGCAGGGTCGGGCGCTCGCGCATTCGGCGGCGTCCGACCTGCGGGTGGTCGTGATCGGCAATCCGGCCAACACCAACGCCTACATCGCCTACCACAACGCGGACGGGGTGCCTGCGGAGAGGTTCTCGGCGCTGACCCGGCTCGACCACAACCGCGCGGTCAGCGCACTGGCGAAGAAGGCCCGCCGGCCCGCCGGGGACATCACCCGGATGACGATCTGGGGAAACCACTCGTCCAGCCAGTACCCCGACGTCTTCAACGCCCGGATCTGCGGCCGTCCGGCCGCCGAATGGATCGCCAATGACGCCTGGGTCAACTTCGACTTCATCCCGCAGGTGGCCAAACGAGGTGCGGCCGTGATCGCGGCCCGCGGCGCGTCCAGCGCAGCCTCGGCAGCCAACGCGGCGATCGAACACGTCCGCGACTGGTTCGCCGGGACGCCGGACGATGACTGGACATCGATGGCTGTGGTCAGCGACGGCTCCTACCAGGTGCCGGCCGGACTGGTCTCGTCCTTCCCGGTGACCACCAAGGCGGGCAACCACTGCATCGTCTCGGATCTGCCGCTCAGCGCGTTCGCGTGCTCGAAGATCGACGTCTCGATCGACGAATTGCGCGCTGAGGCGGACGCTGTGCGTGGCCTCGGTTTCGTTCGCTGACCGGGTTCGCTTTCCCAAGGGTCGGATAGATGAGGAGCACTGACGTGATGGCAGGACAGGCTCAGTTCAAGTTGAGGGCGTTCTGCCATCTCGACCGCATCCAGCCGCAGTTCGCGGCCTTCGTCGGCAAGATCGCGTCGGGGGCCCCACCGGTCGAGGGCGAAAGCACCCTCTACGTCGAGATGGTGCCGGGCATCTGGGTCTATCGAATCGTCGATCGGGTGCTGAAGGCAGTCGACGTGCAACCCAGCGCCCAGATGGTGGAACGCGAATTCGGCATGCTTGCAGTGCACGCGTTCTCGCAGGCCAACGTGCTGCGGGCCGGCGAGGTGGTGCTGGAGGCATTGGATTTGTCCATCGAAGATCGGCTGGCCCCCCGGATCGTCTCCGAACACATCATCACCAACATCCACCCCAGCCAGGCGCAGGTCCTCAACCGCGACAACGGCGGCACGATGATCGAGGGCGGGCAGACCTTGCTGGTGATGGAGTGCGAACCGGCCGCCTACATCAACCTGGCCGCCAATGAGGCCGAGAAGGCTGCGCAGGTCTCGCTCAACCACCTCAGCTCGGTCGGCGTCTTCGGACGAATATGGATGTCCGGGAGCGAATCGGAGATCATGGCAGCCCGCAATGCCGCCGTGAATGCGATCAGTTCGGTTACCGGGCGCCCCGCAGCCTGACGGGGCCGGTCACCAAAGGCTAGCCCACCGGCGACGGCGTCCGCGCTGATCCGAACGACGGCCAGCGCGGATTGCCCCTCAGCGCATCGGCGGTGAAGCCGTCAACGACGACTATCCACCGAGCTGCGCATCGGCGACGACGCCGGCCGCTGCGGTGCAGTCGCGTCTGCGTCGAACGTGGTGTCTACCACCCGCACATCCTTGGACGCACCAACGGCGGCGTTGAGCACTGCAGACCACGACTTGACGTCTGGACGCTGGCGCAGCAATTGCCGACGCTCGCGTTCGGTCATGCCGCCCCACACCCCCCACTCAATGCGATTGTCCAAAGCCTCAGCCAGGCATTGTGCCCGGACCGGACAACCCATGCAGATGGTCTTTGCTCGTTTCTGGTCCTTGCCCTCGGGGAACAGGGCGTCGTTCATCCCTCTGCACTTGGCCAGCAGTGGCCAGTCTTCAGGGTCAGGCACGGCCATTAACACGCGCTCCTTCCTTGGGCGGGGTTGTCGATAAACCTACACCCGAATAGAAGTGCAGCGAAACCGGCCATTTGGCGGCACAGGCGGATTCGGACGAACGGGCCCGGCGGTGGCCGGAACCCCACCGGCAACCCGGGAAAACCCATTCCCGCTCGTTTGACTTACGGACGAAACAGGCCGTGACAAAAGATGCGGGTCCGGTTAGGTGGCCGATACCCGTCGTCACGTACCCTAGAGAACGTGAGCGCGAAGACCGTGGGAACCAAGACGTACTCCCTACTCATGTTCCTCGCCGTCAGCATCTTGGCCGGTGTCCTGGTGGCCGGGCTCGGCCTGCCGTTCGCCGCCCTGGCCGCCGGTGCCACCCGGGCTGCCGCGACGGCGCTACAGGACATGCCGGCCGACCTTGCGGTGCCACCGCAGCACGAGGCGTCCAGCATGTACATGGCCGACGGCACGTTGCTGGCGAAGTTCTACGACCAGAACCGGCAGTACATCCCGCTCGACCAGATCTCCCCCGAGATGCAGATGGCCCAGATCGCCATCGAGGATCACCGCTTCTTCGAACACGGTGCGGTCGACATGCAGTCGATCATCCGGGCGGCGCTCGGCAACGCGGCCGGCGGCGGAGTCAGCGGTGGTGGCTCGACGCTCACCCAGCAGTATGTGAAGCTGGTGCGCGTCCAACTCTGCAACGGCGAGAAGACCTGCGAACAAGAAGTGCAGGCCGCAACCATGGATCGCAAGATCCTCGAGATGCGTTATGCGGTCGCGCTTGAGCAGAACCTGACCAAGGACGAAATCCTCGAGCGCTACCTGAACATGGCGTACTACGGCGACGGCGCCTACGGCGTGCAGGCCGCGGCCAGGCACTACTTCAACATCGACGCCTCTCAGTTGAACGTCGCCCAAGCGGCCATGCTGGCCGGCCTGGTGCAGAACCCAAGTGCGACCGACCCGGTGAACAATCTGCAAGCCGCACTGGCTCGGCGCAGCGCAGTGCTGGACGCCCAGGTGCGCTACCAGGGTATGCCGCTGGAGGTGGCCGAGGCGGCTGCTGCCGAGGGATTCGATCCATCCCAGGTGCAGTCCACCGTCAACGGCTGCCAGGGCTCGGCCTATCCCTTCATCTGCGACTACGCCCAGCGCGTGATGTTGAGCGATCAGATGTCGGCACTCGGTGCGAGCTACCAGGATCGGCTGAACACGCTCAACCGCAGCGCACTGCAGATCCACCTCACGGTCTTGCCGCAGCAACAGGACATCGTCCAGAACGCGATCAGTTCGGTGGTCGGGCCCGAGGACGCGGTGATCGCCGTGATGGACACCGTCGACCCGAAGACCGGACGCATCCTGGCGATGGGCCAGTCGCGTCCCGTGATGGGCGACGGCCCCGGCGAAACCGCCTGGAACTACTCGGTGCGCTATGACATGGGCGGCGCCGACGGCTACCTGTTCGGTTCGACCTTCAAGACTTGGACGGCCGCCGCCGCCGTACAGCAGGGCCATTTCCCCGACACCACCTACTACAACGTGCGTGCCACCCAGAACTGGCGCGGGCAGTGGTTCCGGGGTTGTGGCGACGAGAAGTTCCAGTTGCAGGACAACTACACCACCAGCAATGCCGTGGCGGGCCAGACCTCCGGGAACTTCAACATGGTCACCGGCATGATGTGGTCGGTCAACAACTACTGGGTCTCATTGATTCGCGACGTCGGGGCCTGCCAGGCGGTCGACATGGCCGAGCGAGCCGGCGTCGAGATCTCCCAGCCGGTCGAGGGTGAGGCCACCCTGCAGGACTTCAACTACGTCCCGTCATTCACCCTTGGTGCAGCGAAGGTGACCCCGCTGTCGATGGCTGTCGGCTACGGCACCTTCGCGAACCGCGGCGTGCGCTGCAACCCGATCATCCTCGACTCGGTGGCCACGCGGGAAGGCGCGGCGGTCCCGGTGCCCAGCGCCGACTGCCAGCAGACCATCGACCCGCAGGTGGCCGACGCGGTCAACTACGTGTTGAACCGGACGCACACTTCGGGTCTGTCGGCCTCGACCTACATCCCGAACGGGATCGACCAGGCGTCCAAGACGGGCACCTCGGACAATTCACAGTCAAGCTCGGCGTTCGTCGGTTACACCCCAGACCTGTCGACCTCGGTCGTGGTGGCTGGCGACAACAGCAACGAGACCTGGCGGAGCATCCCGGAGCAGGCCCGCAACGTCCAGGTGATGCCGCTCAGTCCGTTGAACGGACGCTCGCTGGGTAGCTACGGCCGGGGTGACGCGGGTGCACTGTGGCGTCCTGCCATGGAGCAGTTGATGGTTGGCATGCCGCAGTCGAAGTTCGAGCGTTGGGTCTCGCCGGTGCCGATCACCACCCCGGGGCAGAACCAGACGACCTCGCCACAACCGTCAAGCGGCCGATGAGCACGATTCCTGCGCTGGGCCGGACGGTCGCGGCTGTCGCCGGTCTCGGTGTCGGCGTCGCGTCCGGGGCTTGGCTGGAGGCCCGGGCCTTCCTGCTGCGGCGCGTCGAGGTGCCGCTGCTGGCACCTGGACAGCGTGAAATCAGGGTCTTGCACCTGTCCGACATCCACCTGATGCCCTACCAGGGACGCAAGCGTGATTTCGTGTCCGACCTGGGTGGGCTGCGTCCCGACCTGGTGATCAGCACTGGCGACAACGTCTCCAGCCCGGAGGCCATCGAACCGCTGCTTGAGGCGTTGCAGCCGCTGCTCGGGGTGCCGGGGGCATTCGTCCTGGGGTCGAACGACTTCTCGGAGCCACGTTTTCGTAACCCGGCAAGTTACCTGTTCGGCCGCTCGAAGCCCGCGGGAGATCCGGTGCCGCTGCCGTACTGGAAGCTGATCGACGCGTTCAGTTCGGCGGGGTGGGTCTATCTCGACAACGCTGCCGGACGCCTGGAGGTGGCCGGACGAGTGGTTGACCTGCGCGGCACCGCGGATGCCCACCACGAGCTCGACGACTACGACTCCGTCGCCGGACCGCTGGCTGCGGATGCGGATCTGACGTTGGGTGTGACGCATGCGCCGTACCTGCGGGTGCTGGACGCGATGGTGGCCGACGGGCTTGACATGGTCTTCGCGGGCCACACTCACGGTGGCCAGATCTGCCTGCCGATGAACCGGGCAATCGTGGCGAACTGCGACATTCCACTGCGGCAGGCCAGCGGCCTGAGCAGCTGGAGCAGCGGTGGGCAGACCGCCCCCCTGCACGTCTCAGCGGGCATCGGGACGTCCCCGATGGCGCCCATCCGGTTGTTCTGTCGTCCGTCGGCGACGCTGCTGCGGCTGGTGCCGCGGACCTGAGGTCCAACTGTCGGCGGGATTGGTGCCCAGGCGCCGGGGTGGGTTAAGCTAACTGTCGGCCTTCGGGCCATCGGGGTGTGGCGCAGCTTGGTAGCGCGCTTCGTTCGGGACGAAGAGGTCGCAGGTTCAAATCCTGTCACCCCGACCAGCAGGAAGGCCGCTTTGGCTAGGGGTTATATTTCCGATCAGGGCAGCGACCCATTCGTCGCCACCGCCCAACCACGTCCTGTCGTCATTCTGATCGACCGCCTCCAACCGGGCGAAGGGGCGCAGTAGCCCATGTCAGTCACCAGGTGGGACAGGGCCGCTGGAGCGCCTTCGAGGAGGAACCACCGACGAACCTGGCCTGGTGGGTCAACTTCTGGATTCCAGCCGACCCGGTGACCACCCATCAGGGCATCTCGTCGGAGCCCCTGGCGGTGCGAAGCGAGCGCTGCGCCCCAGAATCCGTGCACGACCGGTCCCCACGGACCATGCAGACCCGGGACTCGTCCCAACCCGTGCGCTACCGGTCCCCACGGACCGTGCAGACCCGGGACTCGTCCCAACCCGTGCAGGACCGGTCCCCACAGACCACGCAGACCCGCGACCCGACGGCTCTCTTCATCGACCACAACCAGAATGTCCGCGACCACACCCCATTTCTGCCGCGTATTCGCTGCGAGGGATCCCGGACGCCACCGTCTCAGCATCGTTCACCTGGTCCGAATTGGACGCGATCACCCCGCACGAATTCATCCTGGCCACCATGCCGGCGCGGTTCGCCGAACTGGGCGATCTGCGCGAAGCCATCGACGACCAACACTCCCGGCTGCAGACCCTGCTCGAGTGGGCGGCACAGGATGAATCCGATACCGCCCTGCAAGTCCCGCCACCGGAGCAGTCGGACGGCGCCGGGTCCCGGGCAGGGTCCGCCAGCTGGTTGCCCCGGGCCACGCAGTCCGCGTCCGCGCCCGGGACGCCGAGGGGTCAGGCGGTTCGCCCACACTACGATGATGGCCTAAGCCCCAGCCGAAGATCAGCCCCGAGCCGCCAGGATGTGAAGTGACCGAACCAGCCGACGCCCCCAAGTTCACCAAGGCTCGACGCAACCGCACCTTCGCCTTGGGGGTGGCCGCAGGTGCCGTGTTGATGCTGGGCGCCAACCTTGCGATCGGCGCGACCGGCAACCCGGCGTCCTCGCAACCGACCGCCACGGTCACCATCACGGCCGCACCGCAGCAGCAAGACCAGCCGTCCGACTCCGCCGCCCAGCAGGGCATCGGCATCGACCTGTCGCGGCGCATCGAAGGCGATCCGACCGCGATGGGCGCGGTGGACGCGCCGGTGGTGATGGTGGCCTACGCCGACTACCGCTGCCCGTTCTGCTCATTGTTCGAACAACAGACGCTGCCCATCATCGCGGCCGAGTTCGTGGACAAGGGCTTGCTGCGCTACGAATTCCGCGACATGCCGCTGTTCGGTCAGCAGTCGGTCGATGCGGCGGTGGCCGGTCGCGCCGCCGGCAATCAGGGCAGGTTCTGGGAGTTCATGTCGGCGGTCTCGGCGAACGGTGTCGTCGAGGGTGGCCACCCCGACCTGCCCCGCGAGCGGCTGATCGGTTTCGCGCAGGTCGCCGGGGTGCCCGACATCGCCAAGTTCACCGCCGACCTGGACGACCCCGCGCTGCTCGCGGCGGTCCGGGCCGACCTCACCGAGGGCCAAAAGATCGGGTTCTCCGGGGTCCCGGGCTTCCTGGTCGGCGACACCCCGGTGATCGGCGCCCAGCCGGCTGACGTCTTCCGGCAAGTCATCAACCAGGAACTCGACCAGGCCGGCATCGTCCGCTGAGGCGTCCACCTTGATCGACATCGGGTTGGCGGGGGCGCTGGTGGGAGGGGTCCTCTCATTGCTGTCGCCATGCTCGGTGATGCTGCTGCCGGCCTTCTTCGCCTACGCCTTCGGCAGCGTCCGGCAGATCCTGGCCCGCACCGCGATCTTCTATCTCGGGCTAGTCACCACTTTGGTGCCGCTGGGGGTATTCGCGTCCGCGTTGGGCGGGCTGATCACCACCAACCGCCAGACCCTGATCAGTGTGGTCGCGACGCTGATCATCATTGCCGGGCTGGTGCTACTGCTCGGCATCACCGTCCCACTACCCGAGCGCCTTGGCGCCACGTCCCTCAATCAGCCCGGACGCCAAGTCAGCACGCTCGCTACCTTCCTGCTCGGCACCGTCTACGCGGTTGCCGGGGCGTGCGCCGGCCCCATCCTGGGTTCGGTGCTGCTGGTTGCGAGCCTGGGCAGCCCACTTTACGGGGCGGCGCTGATGGCGATGTACGCGTTGGGCATGTGTCTGCCACTGGTGGTGCTGGCCGTACTCTGGGGACGCTTGGGCGCCCGCGCGATGAGATGGCTGCGTCCACGCACCGTCGAGATCGGTGTTGGACGTTTCACATGGCGCAACTCATGGATCGCCATCATCTCGGGCCTGCTCACGATCGGGGTGGGCGTCCTGCTGCTGGCCACCGACGGCACCGCCGGGCTCAACGGCTGGCTCGACGTGGCCACCCAGTCGAGGGTCGAGACGAGCGCCTTGGTGTCGGTCGGCGCCGTCGGTGACATCTGGTTCGTCTTCGTGGCGCTGCTCGCGGTGGTGGGGGTGGTACTGCTCGCCAACCGTGAACCCGCCGACGATCGCCCAGACGGTGGGCAGGGTTCGCCCACCGCACGTACCGGGTGACAGGATGCCCTCCGTGGCTGATCGTCGGGGTGTGTGGCTGGGCTTCCTCGCCTATTTCGTGTGGGGCCTTTTCCCGCTCTACTTCCGGCTGCTGATCCGGTCCGGCGCCTTCGAGATCGTCGCCTACCGGATCGTCTGCTCGCTGCTGTTCTGCCTGATCGCGATCGCGGTCACCCGCAACTGGCGCCAACTCGGCAGAGTGCTGCGGCATCGCCGATCGGTGCTGGTGCTGGCGGTCGCCGGGTTGTTGGTCTCGGCCAACTGGACGCTCTACGTCTGGGGCATCAACAACGGCCACGCCATCGACGCTTCCCTCGGCTACTTCATCAACCCCCTTGTCAACGCGGTCTTCGGGGTTCTGCTGCTGGGTGAGCGGATGCGGCGCCTGCAATGGCTCGCGTTCGGCATCGGCACGACGGCAGTGGTGGTGCTGATCGTCGGGTACGGCCAGGTTCCGTGGGTGGCGCTCGGTCTGGCCCTGACGTTCGGCAGCTACGGGCTGACCAAGAAGAAGCTCGGCACCGCAGTGCCGCCGTTGCCGGGACTGGTCGTCGAAACCGCCGCAGCCACCCCGTTCGCGCTGGCGTACCTGCTGTGGCTGGCCTCGGCGGGGCTCGGGACCGTCCCGCAGGGAAGCGGCTACTCGTTGCTGATCATGCTGGCCGGTCCGGTGACCGCCGTGCCGCTGCTGCTCTTCGCGGCGGCCGCGATCCGGATCCCGTTGAGCACCTTGGGCATTCTGCAGTACGTGGCGCCCGTCGGGCAGTTCCTGATCGGCTGGCTGGTAATCGGGGAACAGATGCCGCTGGAGCGTTGGATCGGCTTCGGGATCATCTGGGTGGCACTGATCATCTTCGTCATCGACGCCCTGCTCGCCGGTCAGTCGCGGGCAGCGGTTTCCGACTGAGCTGCCCCGGCCCTAAGGTGGGCTCATGCTGATCTCTGCCTACTCAACGCGGCACGAACACTGCCCACACGAGTTCACCATCGTGGCGGAGCGGGCCAGATGGCACAACTCGGGCGAGGACGCCCAGTTGGCGGGCCATCTTGATGCGCTGGCCGACTACATTCGCGCCGAGACCGCCGAGTCATGGACGTTCGGCGCGTACGCGCTGCTGCGTCACGTCACCGACACCCAACGCTGGTACAGCTTCGACCTCGACGAAACCGACCCCTCCCAGCTGGCCCGGCTGAGCGGTTGGGCGTCCGAAGCGAACGCCATCTTGATGGTCGACGGCGCGCTGCTCGACGCGCAGGGACGCCCGCTGCTGACCGGCGCGCACGGTGCCGGTTCGGGCGAGGTGCCGCGGTCGGACGAGACGGTCCGGCGAGCCGCAGAGATCCGCGAATGGCTGTCGGCCGAACGGCAGGTCGGCGTGCCGGTCGGCCTGACGCCGGTGCGCGGCAGCCAGGAGGTGCGCGTCCGCAACGCCGACGAGGTCGGCTTGCGTGTGCTCGCGCTGGTGCTGACCAGCGACTTCGCCAGGTCGGTGGTCGCCGGAGAGCCGCTCGACCCCAGCGCCATGGCAAGCGTCTTCCCGCGCAGCTTCGCGGCGCTCTCCCCTGCCGAGCGTGAACTGTTCGCCAGCCGGGACGCCGACCTGGCCCGCCGAGCGCAAGCGCGCATCGAAGCGGCCCAAGAATTGCTGTGGACGCTGTCCATGATCACCTTCGGCTGGCCGTCCCGGGCCTGCTCAGTGGAACGGATCGAGCGGCTCACCCTGACCGGTGGCGAGCAGGACTTCCTGCAGGGGCTGGTGGTGCGTCCGCTGCCCGACCTACTGAACGAGTACGAGTGCCTGGCGTCTCTGGTTTGGGCGCTGGATGCGGTCCGGCGCCAGCAGCACCCGCCGATCCCCGAAACACACCCGGTCATCTGCGCCGAGCGCCTGGCTGCGCTGAGTTGGCTGCTGAACCCCCAAGTGACGTGGGACGATGCCGACCAGTACGACCGGGGCTATTGGCGCCGCCCGCAGGCAGTTCGCTCCTGAGGTTAGTTCAGCCGATCTGGGGCAAGCGCAACCGACGCAGCAACGGGTTCAGCACGCCGAACTCGCTGATTCGAAGCAGCCGGACTGCCACCAGGAAGACCGCGATGAAGACCAGCCCGCCCGCGATCCCGGCGCCGAACTGCCAGCCCCAGATGGCCAACCCAGTCAACTCTGTCTCGGACCCACGCTGGCCGAGCACCAGCCTGGCGATTGCCCAGGCGGCGAACCCGGCGATCGCGGAGGCGAGACCGAGCCGGACGTACAGCACCGCGACCGACCGCAAGCCGAAGCTGCCGATCTGGCGCCGCGCGTACAGCACGAAGACGATGGCGAGCGTCCAGTTGCCGAAGAACATGCCCGCGACGATGACGAGCATGCCGTACTCCAGCGGCACCAGGTAGGCCAGCAGGGTGAACCCGACTTGCACCCCGGTGACCAGGCATTGCATCCAAAGGTTCGTGAGGCCCTGCTCGGAGGCGAAGCAGTACTGCTGCTGCAAGGTGACGATCGTGTAGCCCATCATGGACGCGCTCATCAAGATCAGCAGGGCGGCTGTCGCGGCGGCCTCCGCCTCGTCCAGACTGAAGTAGACGACCCGAACCGCCGGGCCGGCCAGCGCGATCAGCACAGCGCTGGACGGGATGATGCCGAGGGCCGGCAGGGTGAGCCCGCGCCGCATCAGTTCCTGCATGTCGGCCATGCCGATCTCGGGGTCTTCGCGGCGCTGCCAAGCGCGGGCGATCTGCGGGAAGAGCGCTGTCAGCAGCGAGACCGCCAGCAGCGAGTAGGGCATCTGGAACAGGCTGAGGGAGTTCTGGTAGGAGATGTAGCTGGCCACACCCGCATCGCCAGCCATGGCCGAGTCACGGATGTAGGTGGCCACCTTCATGATCAGCAGGCCACCGCCCTGGGCGATCAGCAGAGCCAGGAAGGTGAGGCTGGTGAAGCGTCCGAGTTGGCCGAAACCGTGGCCGCGCAGGCCCCACCTGAAACGCCAGCGGAAGCCGGTCTTGTGCAGTGCCGGGATCAGGATGGCCGACTGCACCGCTATGCCCAGCGTCGCGCTGCCGGCCAGCACCCAGATCATGGTCGGCGTCCAAGTGTGGGCGTAGGGCTGCTGTCCCCACAGCACCAGGAAGACCACCAGGCCAGTGATGGCGACCACGTTGTTGGCGACCGGTGCCCAACCGTAGGCCCCGAACCTGCCGAACGCGTTGAGGATGTTGCCGAGGACGGCGAAGACCCCGTAGAAGAGCACTTGGGGTAGGCAGAGATAGGCGAACGCGATGGCCAGTTGCAGGCCGTCCCCGGTCAGCGAGGTGAAGACCCGCATCAGGACGCCCGCCCCGGCCGTGACCAGCACCGTGATCGCCACGATCAGCACGAACGCGGCAGTCACCAACCGGTCGACGAACTCCTTGCCGCCGTCGGGACGCTTCATCGCCTTGGTGATCTGCGGAATGAGCACCGCGTTCAGGATGCCGCCGGACAGCAGCACGAGGATGAAGTTCGGCAACGTGTTGGCCGACTTGAACGCGTCCCCGACGACCAGGGTGCCCAGCACCGCAGTCTGCAGGGACGCATTCACCATGCCGAGGATGCGACTGGCCAAGGTGCCGGACGCCATCAGTGCGGAGTTGCGAGCCAGATTCTTGCGATCCTCGCGGTCGATGCTGTCGACCAGCGACTCCTCCTCGGCGGGCTCTGCTGCGGTGCCTGCCGGTCTGGTCGGTTCGTCGCCGCCTTGTGAAGGGGGTACTGCCTGGATCAGGCGGGTCTCAATCTGGGCTTCCGAGTCCTGCGCAGGTTCGGACGGCCTGGCGCGTCGCGGCAGGTGCGGACCACGTCGGGCGGCTCGTTTCGACTCAGCCGGAGCCTCAGGCCCGCGCGGCTCAGCGGCCCGCCGGGCGGGCCGCTGCGGATCCGGCTGGTCTGGCGACTGGTTCAACGACCGGTTCCTGCGTAGACGATCGCCTCCTCGGCGGCGTCCAGTTCAAAGGCGGAGTGGGCGGCCTGCACCGCGGCATCGACGTCGCCGGCGTCCACGACCACCGAGATGCGGATCTCGGAGGTGCTGATCATCTGAATGTTGACATTCGCGGCCGCCAACGCCCCGAAGAACTTGGCCGTGACCCCGGGATGGGTGCGCATGCCCACACCCACCACCGAGACCTTGCCGATCTGGTCGTCATAGCGGAGTTCGGTGAAGCCGATGCGGTCCTTGGCCGCGTTCAGCGCGTCCACCGCCTTCTTGCCGTCACTCATCGGCACGGTGAAGGTGATATCGGTGGCGCCGGTGGCGACCTCGGAGACGTTCTGGACGATCATGTCGATGTTGACATCGCACTCCGCGATGACCTCGAAGATCATCGCGGCGACACCGACCTGATCGGGGACGCCGGCGACGGTGACCTTGGCCTCGCCGCGATCGTGCGCAATCCCGCTGATGATGGCCTCTTCCATGGCGTTGCCCTTCTGCATGTCGACGAGTCCGGTCACCAAGGTGCCGGGTTTGTTGCTGAACGAGCTGCGTACGTGCACGGTGACACCCTCGCGGCGGGCGTACTCGACGCAACGCAGATGCAGGATCTTCGCGCCGCAGGCCGCCAATTCGAGCATCTCGTCGTAGCTGATCCGCGGTACTTGACGCGCGCCCTTCACGATGCGCGGGTCGGCGGTGTAGACGCCGTCGACGTCGGTGTAGATCTCGCAAACGTCGGCACCGAGCGCCGCCGCCAGCGCGACAGCGGTGGTGTCGGAGGCGCCACGGCCCAAGGTGGTGATGTCCTTGGTGGTCTGGGAGACGCCCTGGAAGCCGGCCACGATGACGACGTAACCCTCTTCGAGCGACTTCTCGATGCGCCCGGGGGTGATGTCGATGATGCGGGCGTTGCCGTGTTGAGCGGTAGTGATGACGCCGGCCTGGCTGCCGGTGTAGCTGAGCGCCTCGACGCCGAGGTCGTTCATCGCCATCGCCAGCAGGGCGGCCGACTGCCGTTCCCCGGTGGTGAGGAGCATGTCGAGCTCACGCGGCTGAGGTTGCGGACTGACCTGCAGCGCGAGGTCCATCAGCTCGTCGGTGGTGTCACCCATGGCCGAGATGACCACGACGACCTCGTTGCCCGCCTGCTTCGCGGCCACGATGCGGGCAGCGACACGCTTGATCGACGCCGCGTCCGCCACCGATGAACCACCGAACTTCGCGACGATCCGCCGCGCCCGCTCACTCTCGTTCATCTGCGCCTCCCCCTTGCCCGTGATGGTCGAGCAACGGGGCAACTCTATCGGCATAGCACCTGTTTTCGTCGGTCCGTACGCTTGTGGTCATGGACCGCCAGCCGATCGCCGACGCGGACCGTGACCGCGTGATCGCAGGCCTGCAGCGTGGCCACGCGTCCGGCTACCTTGACCAGACAACGCTCAACCGCCGCATGGAGGTGGCGCTCGCGACCGACGACCCGGACGAACTGCACGCCCTGGTGACAGACCTGCCCGATCTCGCGGGACAGACCTGGTCGCCGACCGCTGGTCAGCGACTCTCCCCCTTCGAGACGATGCCGCCCAGCATGGGGCAGCCGTACCAACCCACCGCGGAGCCCGCCTGGCGACAGTTCCTCCGCAACGCCGGGTCGAGCTGGATCATCGGACTCGTCGTCGCCCTGATCATGGTGATCGCGCTGAGCCAAGCGAACGCGTCCTGGTTCTGGCTGTTCTGGGTCTTCATCATCTTCGTCCGGCCCGCAATGCGAACCCGACAGCAGCGCAGCCATCCGCCGCAGCATCCTTACCGGCCCAACCAGCCCCCGCCGCCGATCGCTGACCGCTACCGGTCCGAGGGCAATACCGACGACAGCGGCCAGTGGAACCAGCCGCCCAGCCGCTGACCACCGCCGTCACGCCTCGCGCTTGGGCGCCGGAATCCCAGTGAGACACGGCTTGGGTCGGTTGGGTCAGCCGGTAAGTTGTTGACCTGCATCGCCCGACATGATTCGGCGCGGTAACCCACGTGGAAGGACCAAACGTGAAGAACCCCTTGCTCAAGATCGCGGCGCTGGTTGCCGCGGGCGCGCTGGCGCTGACCGGCTGTGGCGGCGGATCGACCGGCGGCAGCGGCAGCAGCAGCTCAGACAGCGACACCGTCTACAAGATCGGCATCAGCCAGTACGTCTCACATCCTTCGCTGGACGCTGCCAAGGAGGGCTTCAAGCAGGCCCTCGCCGACGCCGGGCTGAAGGTCGACTACGACGAGCAGAACGCGCAGGCCGACGCGGCCACGGTGGCCACGATCTCGAATCGGTTCGCCGGCGACGCCAACCTCGACCTGGTCTTGGCCATCGCCACTCCGAGCGCGATCGGGGCTGCCCAGGCGATCACCGACGTGCCCGTCTTGTTCACCGCCGTCACCGACCCGGTGTCCGCCGAACTGGTCGCCAGCAACGAGGCGCCCGGCGCGAACGTCACCGGCACCACCGACATGAACCCGGTCGCCGACCAGATCGCGCTGATCAAGCAGGTCGCCCCGGACGCCAAGACCGTCGGGATCATCTACTCCTCCGGTGAGGTCAACTCGATCGTCCAGGTCGAATTGGCCAAGAAGGCCGCTGAGAAGGAGGGGCTGACGATCGTCGAGAAGACCGTCGCAGAGGGCAACCAGGTTCTGCAGGCCGCCCAGACCCTTGACGTGGACGCCATCTACGTGCCCACCGACAACCTGGTGGTCAACAACCTTGAATCGGTGCTGCAGGTGGCCGAGGAACAGAAGATCCCGGTCATCGTCGGCGAGACCGACTCGGTCAAGCGGGGTGGCCTGCTCACCCTCGGCCTCGACTACCACGCGCTGGGCGTGCAGACCGGCGAGATGGCGATCCGGATCCTCACCGAGGGCGCCAACCCGGCCGAAATGCCCGTCGAGTTCCAGAAGCAGGCCAAACTGGTCATCAACACCGCAGCCGCGGAGCGGATGGGCGTCACGCTGCCGCAGTCGCTGCTCGACAAGGCGGACGAGAAGGTCTCGTAGTCGATGACCGCAGCGCTCGATCTGGGTCTGATCTTCGGGTTGATGGCTCTGGGGGTCTATCTGACCTTCCGGATCCTCGACTTCGCCGACCTGACCATTGACGGCAGCTTCACCACCGGCGCAGCCACCGCGGCCATCCTGCTCGTGGGCGGATGGCCGCCGCTGGCCGCAACTGCGGTCGGCGGTTGCGTCGGGCTGGTCGCAGGGCTGGTGACCGGGCTGCTCAACACGTGGGGGAAGATCCACCCGCTGCTGGCCGGTATCTTGACCCAGATCGCGCTGTACTCGATCAACCTGCGCATCATGGGACGCGCCAACGTCCCCCTGTTGCGCACCGAGACGCTGTTCACCCCGCTGCGTGAGGCCGGCCTGTTGGGCACGTTCGTCTCGGTCGCCATCCTGGCCGGGCTGCTCGCGCTGTTCGTGATCGCCCTGGTCTGGTTCTTGTCCACCGACGTCGGGCTTGCGCTGCGGGCGACCGGCGACAACGAGGGCATGGCCCGCGCCCAAGGCATCAACACCGACCTGATGAAATGCCTCGGGCTGTCGCTGAGCAACGGCATGGTCGCCCTGTCCGGGGCCCTGTTCGCGCAATACCAGGGCTCCGCCGACATCGGCATGGGCATTGGTCTGATCATCGCCGGCCTGGCTTCGGTGATCATCGGCACCGCGATCATCAACAACGGCCGGCTGTGGATCACCGCCATCGCGGTGGTCGCCGGCTCGATCGTCTACCGCCTCATCATCCAGGCGGCGCTGTCGATCCCGTGGTTCAACCCGAACGACATGAAGCTGCTGAGCGCGCTCATCGTGATCGTCGCGCTGTTGCTGCCGCGCTGGGACGTCTTCAACCGCATCCGGGCCCGCAGCCGCGAAAAGCAGTTCGTCGTCGAACCGTGGGACACCCCCGACCCCGAGGAACTCGACTCCGGCGATGCCCGCCCGCCCAGCCAGGGCGTGACCAAGAAGGCGGGGCGCAAGAACAATGCTTGAGGTACGCAACGTCTCGAAGGCCTTCTTCCCGCACACCATCAACGAGAAAGTGGCACTTCGCGACATCTCGCTGAAACTGGCCAGCGGAGATTTCGTCACCGTGATCGGCAGCAACGGCGCCGGCAAGTCGACGCTGTTGAACGTGGTCGCCGGACGGTACCGTCCCGACATCGGCACCGTCTGGATCGATGGCTCCGACGTCACCAAACTGCCAGACCACAAGGTGGCCCAGCAGGTGGGCCGGGTCTTCCAGGACCCGATGGCCGGCACCGCACCGCACCTGACGATCGAGGAGAACTTGGCGATCGCCTGGGCCCGCAACCGCAAGCGCCGGCTACGGCTGGGTGTCACCCGGCAACGCCGCGACGTCTTCCGCGAGGAGCTGAAGATCCTCGAACTTGGCTTGGAAGACCGGCTGACCGCCCGTGTCGGGCTGCTCTCCGGTGGCCAGCGCCAAGCGCTCAGCCTGGTGATGGCCGCGTTCACCCAACCCCGTATCCTGCTGCTGGACGAACACACCGCCGCCCTCGACCCGCAGCGTGCCGCGCTGATCACCCGGCTGACCGAGGAGTTGGTGACCCGGCACGAGTTGACCGCCCTGATGGTCACCCACAACATGGAGCAGGCCTTGGCCTTGGGCAACCGGCTGATCATGATGCATGAGGGACGCATCATCTTCGAGCTCGGCGGCGAGGCCAAGCACCAGGCCAGCGTGGGCGATCTGCTGGCCGAGTTCGACAAGTTCCGGGGCAGCGGCGGCCTCAGCGACCGGACGCTGCTGGGCTGACCCTACGATTACGGCATGGCCGATGAGGATTTCTTCCGCGCCCTGCCCAAGGTGACGCTGCACGACCACCTGGACGGTGGGCTGCGTCCAGCCACCATGGTCGAGATCGCCGACGAAGTCGGTCACCGGTTGCCGACCACGGACGCCGACGAGTTGGGGCGCTGGTTCCACCAGACCGCCGGCTCCGGTTCGTTGCGCGAATACCTCACCACCTTCGACCACACCGTGGCGTGTCTGCAACGCGCCGACGATTTGTGTCGGGTGGCCCGGGAGTGGGTGGCCGACCAGGTCGCCGACGGCGTCATCGCCGGCGAGGCGCGCTGGGCGCCCGAGCAACATCAGCAGCGGGGGCTCAGCCTGGACGAGACGGTCGAGGCGGTCGCCGAGGGCCTGCGGCAAGGCATGGCGGACGCCGAGAGCGCCGGCACCCCCTTCGTCGCGCGGCAGCTCGTCACCGCGATGCGGCACGCCGACCGAAGCCTGGAGATCGCCGAACTGGCGATCAGGCATCGTGACACCGATCTGGTGGCCGGTTTCGACATCGCCGGCGGTGAGGCCGGCAACCCGCCCGGCAAGCACCTGCCCGCCTTCCAGCGGCTGCGTGAGGCCGACTTCTTCTACACCATCCACGCCGGCGAGGAGGGCGAACTGGCGTCCATCCACGAGGCCGTGCAACTCTGCGGTGCGCTGCGGCTCGGGCATGGCGTCAACATCGTCAACGACATCACCCGGGGTTCAGGCGGCCGCCACAAGCTGGGACGCCTGGCCCGCTTCGTCCGTGACCAGCGCATCCCGCTGGAGGTCTGCCCCAGCTCGAACCTGCAGACCGGCGTCGCGGCCACGATCGGCGAGCACCCGGTCGGGACGTTGCTGTGGCTCGATTTCAACGTGACGCTGAACTGCGACAACCGGCTGCTCGGCGCGACCACGCTCAGCCGCGAGTATGGGCTGGTCAGCGAGGCGTTCGGGCTGTCGACGAGGCAGCTGGCGCAGGTGGCGCTGGCCGGTGCGTCCGCCCTTTTCCTAGATCACGCCGAGCGCAGCCGCCTCATCGAACAGCTGACGCACGCCTGGTCCCGGGCCTCGGTCAACGAACCCGCCGCCAGCGTCCAGCCGGCCCTTTGGCAGCGCTGATTCCCCACCGACAATGGGGGCAGGGACCCCACCCGCCAGCGGGCCGCTGGTCTGCCCCCGGTAGCGGGTGCTAGCTTGCGGACGTGGCCACTGCCCATATCGCAGCCGAACCGGGTGACTTCGCCCCGGCCGTCCTGATGCCCGGCGACCCCCGGCGCGCCGAACGAATCGCCCGGACGCTGATGCCGGACGCCCGCCTGGTCACCGACGTGCGCGGCATGCTCGGCTTCACCGGCACTGTGGACGGCAAGCCGCTGTCGGTGCTGGGTTCGGGCATGGGCATGCCGTCCATCACGATCTACGCCCATGAACTGTTCGCGCAGTTCGGCGTGCAGCGGATCATCCGCGTCGGCACCGCCGGCGGCATTTCCCCGCAGGTCGGGCTCGGGGACGTGATCGTGGCGGTCGGGGCCCACACCGACTCGAACATGAACCAGCAGCGGCTGGCGGGCTTGCACTTTTCTGCGGTCGCGAGCTTCGAACTGGTTCGTGCGGCAGCCGACGCTGCAGTCGCCGGCGCGCTGGACGGGCAGCCGACGCACATCGGCATGATCATGTCGCACGACCACTTCTACCTGCCCAACTCCGACCCAGGTTGGCTGCCCAGGCTCGCCCAGTACGGCGTCCTCGGCGTCGAGATGGAGGCTGCCGCACTGTTCGGGGTGGCGGCCGAGTTCGGCAAGCAGGCCCTCGCGGTGCTCACCGTGTCCGACCTGTTGTTCGACACAGCTGCGCAGATGACCTCGGACGAGCGGGAAACCCGGTTCGCCGGCGCGCTGCGCCTGGCACTGGCCGCCGCGCACTGCTGAGCGTGTCGTCGGACGGTGGTTGAATGACCGCATGAAAGCGATCATCGCCACCACCGCCGGCGGGCCGGAAGTCCTCGAATACACCGACGTCCCCGAACCCACCCCCGGCCCAGCGGAAGTGGTCGTCAAAGTCACCGCCGCAGGGGTCAACTTCATCGACACCTACCGCCGCGCCGGGGTCTACCCGATGCAATTCCCCCATGTCGTCGGCTCGGAGGGCGCCGGCACCGTCGTCGAGGTTGGCCCTGAGGCAGCCGCCAAGGTCGGTGACAGAGTCGCCTGGAATGCCGGACCCGGGTCCTACGCCGAGTACGTCAAGGTGCCGGTCCACGAGCTGCTGCCGGTCCCCGACGGTCTCGACCCGCGGGTGGCTGCTGCGCTGCCCATGCAGGCCATGACCGCGCACTACCTGTGCCGGTCCACCTACGAGATCCGCCAAGGCTCCGTCGCCCTGGTGCATGCCGCGGCCGGTGGGGTGGGCGGCCTGCTCACCCAGCTGATCGTCCACCACGGCGGACGCGTGATCGCCACCGCCGGCACGGCCGCGAAAGCGGAGTTGGCGCGCAGCTACGGCGCGTCCGAAGTGATCATCTACACCGAACTGGACGACCTGACCGCCGAACTGCCGGTCAAGGTGCGCGAACTCGCCGAGGGCGGGGTCGACGTCGTCTACGACGGGGTCGGCAAGGACACCTTCGATGCGTCCCTGGCCAGCCTCGGCACGCGCGGGATGCTGGTACTCTTCGGTGGCTCTTCGGGGCAGGTGCCGCCGTTCGACTTGCAGCGGCTGAACTCCAGCGGATCGCTGTACGTCACCCGTCCGACACTGAAGCACTACACGCTGACACGGGACGAGACCCTGTGGCGGGCCGACGAGGTATTCGGTGCGGCAGCGTCCGGCCAATTGCGGGTGCCGATCGGCGCGAGCTTCCCGCTGGCCGATGCCGCCGCCGCGCATCGCGCGCTGGAGGGTCGTCAGACCACCGGAAAGGTGATCCTGATCCCGTAGCCCGCCCTCGTGTGGCCGGAATGCGGGCCGATACCGGTTCGATCGGACGCGGGGCTAGCGCCTGGGTTCCAGGAAACGTGACCGGAAGCGGTGGTCGAGGCGGTAGCCGACCCGCCGATAAACGCTGATCGCGGTGGTGTTCTGGGCGTA
>CALMKG010000156.1 GCA_937867175.1 uncultured Propionibacterium sp.
GATAGAGGAGAGTCGTGATGAGTCCTGAACTGGTTACCAGCATCTACACCAACACTGCGTGGGTGGTAGGCATCATCCTCAGCGCCGGCGCGCTCGCGACCGCGTTTGCCTGGGGCATCATCGCCTCGAAGTACCTGGAGTCGTTGGCACGCCAGCCGGAGATGCGCGCCCAGCTGCTCGGCCAGATGCTGTTCGCGGGTGGCTTGATGGAAGCCTTCCCGATGATCGTGCTTGGCATCTCCATGTGGTTCGTGACCGCTAACCCGTTCATCAGCGCCGCGAAGGCCGCTATCGGCGGGTAAAGGCGACGCTCAGGGTCTGCGACGCGGCGCAGGGCGCGGTCACGCTCGCAACGGGAGTCGGACAGTGAATTTCACCGCCACGCTGTTGGGTCAGATGATCACCTTCGCGGTGCTCGTCCTGTTCATCAAGGCCGTTCTCTGGCAGCCGATGCTGCGGATGCTGGAGGAGCGCAAGAGGCGCATCGCCGACGGACTGGCGGCGGCCGAGCGCGGTCTGCGGGACAAGGAGCTGGGTGAGAAGCGCGCCATGGAAATCATTCGCGAGGCGCACGAGAAGGCGAACGAGTTGATCGCGCTCGCCCAGAAGAGGACTGCGGACATCATCGAAGAGGCCAAGGACGCCGGCCGTGCCGAGGGCGAGCGGATGGTCGCCGCGGCGCGCGCGGAAATCGAGCAGGAGGCGAATCGCACGCGCGAGGGTCTGCGTCAGGAAGTGGTCGCGCTGGCGCTCCGGGGGGCCGAGCAGGTGCTCGGGCGGGAGGTCGACGAGGCGCAGCACCGGGCCGTGCTCGACAAGCTGGTCGCCGACCTGCAGGGTCAGTCCGCATGAAGGAACAGGCAAGGCTCGCCCGGCCGTACGCGACGGCCGTTTTCCGCATCGCTTGGCAGGGGGACACCGTCGCCGAGTGGTCGGACCTCCTGCGCCTCCTGGCGGTCGTGGTGTCGGACCCGCTCATGCGGGAGGTCATCGTTGACCCGCGGGTCCCGCGGGACACGCTCTTGAAGCTGGTGCTGTCGATCCTCGGGGACGGCGTCTCCGAGCAGGGGCGTAATTTCGTTCACATGCTGGTGGAGAACCAGCGTCTCGGACTGCTGCCGGGAATTGCCGAGCAGTTCGAGGCCGAGCGGGCCCGGGCCCAGCGCCGGGAGACGGTCGAGGTACGATCGGCTTACCCGCTCGGATCCGAGGCGGAGGGGGCGATTGCGCGGACGATGCGCGAGCGCCTCGGGCACGAGGTCGACCTCGAGGTCAAGGTCGATCCGTCGATCATCGGCGGTGTCGTGATTCGCGCGGGGGACCGCGTGATCGACGGCTCCGTAAAGGGGCGTCTTGCCCAGCTCGCCGGCGCGCTCGCCTGACGAGACGGCAGCGGCCGGGGCACAGGGTCGGGAGTCAGACAGGGGTTCGAAGATGCAACTGAGCGCGACAGAGATCAGCGACCTGATCCGCAAGCGGATCGAGTCCTTCAACCTGGTCACCGAGGTACGCACGGAAGGAACGGTGGTCAGTCTGACCGACGGCATCGCGCGCATCCACGGCCTATCGGACGTGATGCAGGGCGAGATGATCGAATTCCCCAACAACACCTTCGGCCTTGCGCTCAATCTCGAGCGCGACTCCGTCGGCGCGGTCATCCTGGGTGACTACCGGCACATCACCGAGGGGGACACGGTCCGCACGACGGGTCGAATCCTCGAGGTTCCCGTCGGTGATGCGCTGCTCGGGCGGGTGGTGAATTCGCTCGGCGTCCCGCTCGACGGCAAGGGGCCCATCGAGACCCAGAACTCTTCGCCCATCGAGAAGGTGGCACCCGGCGTGATCAGCCGCCAGTCGGTGAGCCAGCCGCTGCAGACCGGACTGAAAGCCATCGACGCGATGGTGCCCATCGGCCGTGGCCAGCGCGAGTTGATCATCGGCGACCGCCAGACCGGCAAGACCGCCATCGCGCTCGACACGATCATCAATCAGAAGGGCACCGGGGTTAAGTGCATCTACGTGGCGATCGGCCAGAAGGCCTCCTCGATCGCCAACGTGGTGCGCAAGCTCGAGGAATACGGCGCGATGGAGCACACCGTCGTCGTCGCCGCCTCGGCGTCCGACTCCGCGGCCATGCAGTACATCGCGCCCTACGCCGGCTGTGCCATGGGCGAGTACTTCCGCGACTGGGGCGGCGACGCCCTGATCGTCTACGACGACCTGACCAAGCAGGCGTGGGCCTACCGGCAGGTGTCGCTGCTGCTGCGCCGGCCACCGGGCCGCGAGGCGTACCCCGGCGACGTGTTCTACCTGCACTCGCGGCTGCTCGAGCGTGCGGCGCGGGTCAACGCCGAATACGTCACGAAGACCACCGGCGGACGGATCACCAACCGCACCGGCTCGCTCACGGCGCTGCCGATCATCGAGACCCAGGCCGGCGACGTGTCCGCCTTCGTGCCGACGAACGTGATCTCGATCACGGATGGCCAGATCTTCCTCGAGAGCGACCTCTTCAACTCGGGCATCCGTCCGGCCATCAACGCGGGTCTCTCGGTCTCGCGCGTGGGCGGTGCGGCCCAGACCAAGATCATCAAGAAGCTCGGCGGCGGTATCCGCCTGGCGCTGGCCCAGTTCCGGGAGCTGGCGGCCTTCGCGCAGTTTGCCTCCGATCTGGACGACGCCACGCGCAAGCAGCTCGAGCGGGGCCAGCGGGTCACGGAGATCATGAAGCAGCGTCAGTACTCGCCCATGTCGGTGGCAGAGCAGGCGGTCTCGCTCTTCGCGGTCGACCGGGGGTATCTCGACGACGTGCCGCTGAAGAGGGTGGTCGATTTCGAGTCCGCCCTGCTTCGTTACATGAACGAGGAGAACGTTGGCCTGCTGGGCAGGATCAACGAGAACGGTGGCTTTGACGACGACATAGCGCAGGCGTTGAAGCAGGCGCTCGACACGTTCAAGGCGCGCCCCGTCTACTGAGGCAGGGGACCGGCCAGGCAGCACAGCGCGAGGGGACACCGTGGCGGGCGCGAAAGAAATCCGGACGAAGATCAAGAGCATCCGGAACACCCAGAAGATCACCAAGGCCATGGAGATGGTCGCGGCGAGCAAGATGCGGCGCTCGCAGGACCGCATGGCGACGGCGCGACCGTACGCGCTGAAGATCCGCACGGTGATCGCGCATCTGGCGAGCGCCCACCCGGAGTACCGGCACCCGTTCATGGAGCATCGGGAGCTGCGCCGGGTCGGCTTCATCGTGCTGTCCTCTGACCGCGGTCTGGCCGGGGGGCTGAACGTCAATCTCTTCAGGGCTACCGTGGCGGAGATGCGAAGGCTGCGGGACACGGGCGTCGACTTCGACTTCGTGCTGTTCGGGAGCAAGGCGAATGCCTTCTTCCGGCGCATCGGGGCCAACGTGCTCGCGCAGCGCACGCACCTCGGCGACTCTCCCACGCTCCAGGACCTGATCGGCTCGGTCAAGGTCATGCTGGACCGCTATGTGGAAGGCAGCGTCGACCGGATCTACATGGCGTACAACGAGTTCGTGAACTCGATGACCCAGCGCCCCCGCATCGAGCAGCTGGTCCCCCTCGTGCCCTCGGAGGAGGACACGAAGAAGTTCTACTGGGACTACCTGTACGAGCCGGAGCCGAAGGGAGTTCTGGACGTGCTGCTCACGCGCTACATCGAGTCGCTCGTCTACCAGGGGGTGG
>CALMKG010000157.1 GCA_937867175.1 uncultured Propionibacterium sp.
GCCGAGGCGTTCGAGCAGTACTCCGCCCACCTGAAGGGGGTCCGGCTGCTGCCGGTCTACGGTGGGCAGGGCTACGGCGTCCAGTTGAGCGCGCTGGCACGCGGAGTCCACGTCATCGTCGGGACCCCCGGCCGCATCATGGACCACCTCGACAAGGGCACCCTCGACCTCACCCAACTGCGCTTCCTGGTCTTGGACGAAGCCGACGAGATGCTCAGCATGGGCTTCGCCGAGGACGTCGAGCAGATCCTCGCCGATACCCCCGACGACAAGCAGGTGGCGTTGTTCTCGGCGACGATGCCTAGGCAGATCCGGGCACTCTCGCAGAAGTACCTGACCGATCCGGTCGAGGTGACGGTCAAGGGCAGCACCGCCACCGCACCGAACGTCACCCACCGCTACCTGATGGTGGCCTACCCGCAGAAGGTGGACGCGCTGACCCGGATCCTCGAAGTGGAGAACTTCGAGGGGATGATCGTCTTCGTCCGCACCAAGAACGACACCGAGACCCTCGCCGAGAAGCTGCGGGCGCGCGGGTTCTCGGCTGCCGCGATCAACGGCGACATCGCGCAGGTGCAGCGCGAGCGGACGATCGGTCAGCTCAAGTCGGGCCGGCTCGACATCCTGGTCGCCACCGACGTGGCCGCCCGCGGGCTCGATGTGGACCGAATCAGCCACGTGGTGAACTTCGACATCCCGACCGACACCGAGTCCTACGTCCACCGGGTCGGACGCACCGGCCGCGCCGGCCGCAGCGGTCAGGCGATCTCGTTCGTCACTCCCCGCGAACGGCACCTGTTGCGGGCCATCGAACGCGCCACCCGGCAGACCTTGACCCAGATGAACCTGCCGACCGCCGAGGACATCAACGCCACCCGGCTGAGTCGATTCGACGACGCGATCACCGAGGCCAGGTCGAACACCGAACGCATCGCCTTCTTCTGCGATGTGGTCAGCCACTATGTCAACGAGTACGACGTGCCCGAGGTGGACGTGGCCGCCGCGCTGGCGTCCATTCTGCAGGGTGAGGAGCCGATGCTGCTTGACCCCGAGCTTGAGCGACCACGCCGGGATTACCCCGACTCAACCGGACGCAGCGAACGGGATCGTGATGAACCGCGCGAGCGCAAGCAGCGGGGCGAGGCGTCCGGACCTACGGCGACCTATCGGATGGCAGTCGGACGGCGCCACAAGGTCACGCCACGCCAAGTGGTGGGTGCACTGGCCAACGAGGGCGGCTTGCGGCGCGAAGACTTCGGACGCATCGACATCCGTGCCGACCACACCCTTGTCGAGTTGCCCGCCAAGCTTCCCCAAGAAGCCTGGGACGCGTTGCGAGGCACCCGCATCTCGGGCAGGCTCATCGAGTTGGAGCGCGAAAGCGCGCAGCGCAAGCCGCGGCAGAAGGGGAAGCGATGAAATTCCTGTTCTTGGGCGCCGGAGCTATCGGCACCTACGTGGGCGGCTCGTTGGCCGCTGGTGGGCACCGTGTGTGCTTCACCGAACGGCCGGACGTGGCGGCGCAACTGAGTGAGCGCGGGCTGGTGCTGCACATCGGTGGCGAGCAGCGTTCGGTGCAGACCGCGCAGTACTTCAGCTCCACCGCCGAAGCCCTGGACCTATGCTCGCCCGACCTCGTGGTGGTGGCGTTGAAGAGCTTCGACACCGCGCCCGCGGTTCAGGCGTTAGTGGACACTGCACGACCGGTGCCGCCGATCCTCACCTTGCAGAACGGGGTCGACAACGAAGCAACCATCGCCGGCATCGTGGGGCCCGGCCGGGTCTTGTCCGGCACCGTGACCAGCGCCGTCAGCAAGCCGCGGCTGGGTGAGATCGTCGAGGAGAAGCACCGTGGCCTGGGCGTGGCGCTCGGGCATCCGCTGGTCGGCCCGCTCGTCGAGGCCTTGAACGAAGCAGGGTTGGACGCGCGAACCTTCCCCGAAGCTGGGCCCATGAAGTGGAGCAAGCTGCTCACCAACCTGACCGGCAACGCCACCTCGGCCATTCTCGACATGCCGGTCGGAGCACTGTTCGCTGACCGACGCAGCTATCAGATCGAGGTCGCCGTGCTGCGCGAGTGCCTGGCTGTGATGCGCGCGCTCGGTCACCGCCCGGTCAACCTGCCCGGGACACCGGTCCGGCTGCTCGCGTTGGCCGCCGAGCGGGTGCCGCGCCTTGTCGCCCAGCCGTTGCTCACCAGGGCACTCGGGGCAGGGCGAGGCGACAAGATGCCGAGTTTCCACATCGACCTGCACTCCGGACGTGGCCAGACCGAGGTGCGTTGGTTGAACGGTGCAGTCGCGGCCCACGGCGAGAAGCTCGGCGTCCCCACCCCAGTCAATCGAATGCTGACCGACGTGCTGGAGTCGCTGAGCGCTGGCACTGAGAACCTCGGACGTTTCCGGGGTGACCCGCAGGCGCTGCTCGATCTGCTGAAGTAGCGGTCGCTGACACTGCGCCAAGGTCTCGGCGCCGTCGCCAGCGTGACCCACGGCAAGATCCACTGTGGTGACGAACCGATCAGAGCCGGGCGACGACCTCGTCCAGCATGGCCTGGGTCAGCCTCCCAGTGAACGTGTTCTGCTGCGACACGTGGTAGCAGCCGACCACCTGCACGCGGCGTCCGCCGGGTGCCGTGAAGACGGTCTGCACGCCGTGGCCGAAAGCGACGCGCGGCCGCGGCACATCCCAGCCGATCCGCATCGCTGCGGCATGCAGCGCCTGCCATCCGATCCCCCCCAGGACGAGGATCGACTCCACGGTCTCGGCCAACTGCAACTCCCGGTCCAACCAGTGCCCGCAGTAGGCGCGCTCGGTCGGCGTCGGTTTGTTGTCGGGTGGCGCGCAGCGCACGGGGGCCACCAGGCGTGCCCCGACGAGTCGTTGCCCGTCGCCGGCCGCCACTGCGGTCGGCTGGCTGGCGTAGCCTGCCCGGTGCAGCGCGGCATAGAGCCAATCGCCGGAGCGGTCGCCGGTGAACATTCGCCCGGTCCGGTTGCCGCCGTGCGCGGCCGGGGCGAGCCCGATGACCAGGACTCGGGGTTCCGCGTCGCCGAAGGACGGCACCGGTCGTCCCCAATACGGCTGGTCGGCGAACGATCGGCGCTTGCTAGTGGCCACGGTTTCACGCCAGGCCACCAGCTGCGGGCAGGCCCGGCAGACGCTGATCCGGGCGCTGAGCTCGGCTAACGACGCCGCCGACCCCGCCAACCGGGTGACTTCGGCGTCCGTGGTGGCAACCGGTGTGCTGGAGGTGGCGGGGTCATCGGGCCAGCCGCTGCCGGCTGGCACCGGTGACTGGAATTCCTGGCCGGTCAGAGGGTGCGGCAGTGTGTGGGTCGACGTCGGATCACCTCCTAGGTGGCGCGCGCGATCTGGCCGCCGGGCAACTCGCCGGGGAGCACCTTGCCCTCGCGGGTGATCGGCGAGTTCGTGGTGAAGCCGACTTCGAGCGCGATCGTCTCGGTTGGCATCTTGGTGTTGGTCAGCCCAAGTGCTCGAACTCGGCCGCTTCGTCGGGGCTGAAGAACTGCTGGGCGCTGCCGGGTGGCAGCACGTCGCCCGCCACGCCCAGCAGATATTCTTCGCGTTCCGCCCGGCGCTCGCCCGCCTGCACCGCCAGCTCGCCAAGCCTGTCGAGGACGCCGCGCTCGGCGAGCACTCGGCGTCCGGCCTGGTGTAGTTCACGGTTGCCCTGCAGGAATTGGGCCTCGTCGAAGACCTTGCAGGCCACCATGTCCTGGAAGGTGGCGAATTCAGTCTGTTCAACCAGACGGGAGAAGCGTTTGACGATGTAGTCGACCTCTTCACGCAGTGCCGGGTTGCGCAGGTACAACCATTTGCGTTGCCGGATGGCGGCGTCCACCGCTTCGATCAACTCGTCGGGAGCATCGTCGCTGGCCAGCATGATCAGGTCGAGGTCGGAGCCGTCTACGCGCCCCCCGGTGCTGGACTCACGCCGGCTGACATCATGTGACATCTCGTAGACGACGTCGCCGGCGATGAGGGCACACAGATGGTGCCCGTCGCCGCCCTCCGGCACCACGGATTCGAAGACCTCGGCCACGAATCGTTCGGCCACCCGAAGCTTTGCCCGGCTGATCGCCAGCGTCCGGCTTCGCAGTTGCTCAGCCGCCTGCTCGATCGCCGCCGCCTGCGCGGGCGCACCCACCACCGTGTAGGTCATGAACTCGCGCAGGATCGAGGGAGACAGCCGCGCGAACCCCTCGACCGTGCGATCCAACCTCAGGTAGCGACGTCCGATCGTCCGCAACACGAGCTGACCGGACGAACGGCAGGTCTTCCAAAGCCCGAAGACCTCCCCGCCGATCGCGGCATGCAGGTCGGCCCCGGTAAGCGGTCCCTGCTCGGTGAGCGTCCGTTGGATCGCGGCCAGATCGGCCACTAGCTCAGGGTTCCAGTCTGTGGCGACCGGGCGAACGTGATCGAAGTCACCGAAGGGTAAGGCTCATCGCGGTGGTCGACCAATTCATAGCCGCGCTCAGCCAAGGCTGGGGCGTTCGCGAGCAGTTCCGCCGCCGCCGTCTCGTCCAGGACGAAGGTCATGTTGCCACCATCTGCCACATACTTCTGCACGTAGGACAGCGGCACATCAGTGGTGACTTCACCGAGCACCGCTTCGGTCACCGGCCCAGTCTTGCGGGCACCGTTGGCGAGCAGCAGCACCTGGCGTGCCTGGAAGGCCAGATCGGCGCCCATCGAGATGGCGAAGTGCGGGGCTTCATCGGCCGAGCGGAAGTGCCCGTCGGCGACTGCGTTGGCGATGGTGTTGTCGTCCAGCTTCACCAGCAGCATCTGCGAGGCGTCGAAGGGGATCCCGCTTTCGTGGAAGGCCACGTGACCGCGGCCACCGACGCCGATGATGTGCAGATCGATGCCTCCGGCCGCGGCGATCTTGGCGGTATAGCCGTTCATGATCTCGTCCCGAATCCACGCGAGGTAGCCCTCGGCGTCCGGGTCGATGACGACCGCGCGGCCCTTGTCGGCTCCCGCCAACTTGAACCCCTCGCCGGCTTCCAGGGCCGCGAGCAGCGCGTCCTGGTCGATCAGCGTGCCCCACGGCACGTTCGTCTGCGGGATCCGGGGGTTGAGCAGCCCGAACAGCTCCGAGACCATGAAGAAGCTGTACGACTCGGGATGCAGGGCCCGCTGCTGCGGGTTCTCGCCGGGCAGCCCGACGTACTCGTCCAGATTGAACGTGGTCACGCGCTGGGCATCCAACCTGCCTGCGTTGAACGCCTTGGCGAGATGCTTGTACACGCCGGTCGGGCTGCTCCCGGTGGCCAAGCCGAGGACGAACGAGTCGGCCTCGGCAAGCCGATGGTCGATGGACGCTTCGACCAGTTCGGCGGCCACCTGGCTCATCTGGTCGAAGTCCTTGGTTACGTGGATCGTGAATGGCATTTTGGGTTATCTCCTTGGTTGTGGGGTCAGGTTGGTTGTGGGGTCAGGCACGGGCGAAAAGGCCGAGGGACGGGACGAGCGCCGCCGCACGGGCAGTGCGTTCATCGACCAGGCCCTGCAGCCAATCGACTCCATCCTGCCGGGTCTGCGGAGACAATGCCTTGATGGCGACCAGGTAGTCCTGACCGGCCTGCCGCGCAGCGGCCAGGTCCTCGGCCAACGCTTCCGGTACCACCACCTCGGGTGCCCCGAAGCAGCCGACGACGGCGTCCACCTGCTCACGTAGTTCATGGCGGCCGGAATCGGAGTCGGCGAGGTTGCCGGTCAGTGCCCTCAGGCGCTTGACGCGTTCGGCGCGCCCACTGGCGATCGCCGCCAGCGCCCCGTCGTAGACCAATTCGCCGAGTTCCCAGGTTGCGAAGAAGTTGCGCCGCACGCCCCGGTACCACGCCTCCAGCGCATCCAGGCTGGCGATGTAGGTGAGGTTTCGTTCCAAGATCCGCGGCAGTTGGCGGTAGGAATGCCTGGTCACTGGACGGGTGTTGGCGGGTGCCTGCTGCGGGATCACCAGCATGCCGTCGTCGGGCACGTCGCCGCGAAGCACCGAACCTGCGGCAACCACCGTGCCGTACCCGGTCTGGACCGGCCCGACTGCGCCGCCCTGGCCGCCGAGGAAGATGGCGGGCTGGTCGAGCATGACGCCTCGGGGTACGTCACCGAACAGGGACGCGGTCGTCTTGTTGCCGTCCGGGGTGAAGTTGAAGTGGATGTAGGACGAACCCACCTCGCTGTGGTCGGAACGGCTCGTCCCGCCCGACATCAGGCAGTCGCAGAAGTTGATCAGGCTGCCCAGTGTGACGAACGGGAAGAGGATGGTCTGCTTGAGTCCGACACAGTGCGCGCCGCCTGATTCCTCCTCGAGGATGCTGCCTTCGCGGACGTGGGCGGCCAGTCCCATGTTGGCGCGGTCGAGGAAGACCGCCTTGGCGAAGTAGCCGCCCTTGAGCTCGACCCCCCGCCCGAGCTGGCAGTTCTCGATGGTCACCGGTCCTTCGGCGCCCAGCGTGCTGCCGGCCCCGATCACCGTCTTCGCTCCGCGGATGCGACAGCCGGCGTGGATGGTCACGCGGTCGCCCGAGACGCGGCCGGGATCGACGTCATCGGCGATCTCGAGGCTACCGGGGTTGGGTATCCGGACCCCCTTGTCGAGCAACGCTGCCACGATTGAAAAGCCTTGCGGGGTGAATGTCATATGGGTCCTCACTGCTCTGGGACACTCGGTGAAGCGGTCGAATTCTACCGCGGCCGAACCCATCCCGACGACCGTCGGGGCGCTTAGGCGGCGTTGTCGACGATGTGGGGAGCGGCGGGGGAATCCGGTACAGTGGGGACGCACCTTCGCGCGGTGCATGCGGACGTAGCTCAATGGTAGAGCCCCAGTCTTCCAAACTGGCTACGCGGGTTCGATTCCCGTCGTCCGCTCCATGAGAGAGGTTTGCTCGGTGGCCGCCGAGTCGGCAGTTCCGTTGTGAATGTGCGCATTCGGCCCGGGTACGGCATTCAAGAGCCCTTGATTGACAGGGGCAACTGCGTCCCGGGCTGATTGGCTGGTCCCAATCGTGCTGGTTAGAATCAAACGGTTAGCGCAGGGCGCGGTGCGTCCTGTCCCGCAATCAGCCAGGAGACCACGTGCCCAGCACATTCGAGCAGCTGAGCCCCACCCGGGCAAAGCTCATCATCGACATGCCCTTCGCCGACCTTGAGCCGGCCATCGACGCGTCCTACAAGGAAATCGCCAGCCAGGTGAACATCCCGGGTTTCCGCAAGGGCAAGGTGCCGGCGCGGCTCATCGACCAGCGTTTCGGGCGGGGAGCGGTGCTGCAGGAGGCGATCAACTCCGTCTTGCCGCAGGCCTACGGCGCGGCGGTGCAGGAGCACGATCTTCGTCCGCTGGGTCAGCCTGACATCGACATCAGCGAGCTCAACGACGGCACCAACGTGGTTTTCACCGCCGAGGTTGACGTCCGCCCCGACTTCGAGCTGCCCGAGTTGTCCGGAATCTCGATCGAGGTGCCCGTCGCGCTGGTGACCGACGAGGAAGTCGAGGAGCGGCTCAATCTGTTGCGCGAGCGGTTCGGCACCCTCACCGACGTGGAGCGTGCCGCCAACACAGGTGACGTAGTCACCATCAACCTGACCGCCCGCCAGGACGAGAAGGTACTTGAGGACGCCGAGGCGTCCGATGTGCCCTACAAGCTAGGCGCCGGCGGTATGCTCGACGGCTTGGACGAGGCACTGGCAGGCATGCAGGCTGGTGAGACGAAGAAGTTCACCTCCACCTTGGTGGGTGGGCCGAATCGCGGCGAGGACGCCGAGATCGAGGTAGAGGTCGTCAAGGTCCAGGAGCAGGAACTGCCTGACGTAGACGACGAGTTCGCACAGCTGGTCAGCGAATTCGACAGCGCCGAGGAGATGCTGGCCGATCTGCGCGACAACTTGGAACGGATGAGCCGCATCGACCAGGCGAACCAAGCCCGCGAGCTAGTTCTGCAGGCCGTCTTGGAGCGCGCCGAGTTCGAACTGCCGGAGGGGCTGGTGGCGCACGAGCAGCAGGCTCGTCGCGACTCCATCGAGCAGCAGCTGACCCGGTCGGGGCTCACCTTGGACCAGTACCTGGCCGAGGCCGAGGATGAGGAGGCCGAGACCGCCGATGATTTCTGGGCGAACGTCGACAAGCGCGTGATCGAGGGGATTCGCTCGCAGATCATCCTCGACAAGTATGCCGAGGACGCCGACCTGCAGGTCAGCCAGCAGGATCTGACCGAGCTGATCTTCGCCAAGGCGCAGCAGAATGGTTC
>CALMKG010000158.1 GCA_937867175.1 uncultured Propionibacterium sp.
GCCGGTGACGGTCTGCGATGGAGCGATCGCCTCGTCAGTAGCGGCCTCAATTACTCCTTCGTCCGACGTAGTGCGGGTGAGGATGACGGTGAGGTGCGTGATCGACAGCAGCACCAGCGGCGGGATCGCCGCAACCGACGCAGCCAGGAGGCTGGGAACATCGGTGTCGGCGGCGATGATCGCATGGATCGCATTCGCCGTTACCGACACCACTGCCCCCGCTGCAAGGAGCGTCCAGGGGTACCACGTCGGGCGGGACTGGCTGGCGAGGGCGACGACGGCGACGGTCGCGACGACGATGATGCCGTCCACGATCAGCGGCCACGCCCACGCCTGACCCGCATCGATCCCAGACCGTCGGGCAAGATCGGCAAGTGCCGTGAAGGACAGCCAGAACGCGCCGGCTGCGATGAACACGGTGCCGGTGATCGCTGTCACCACCGCCAACCGGCGACCCCGGGGCGAGACAGTTTCGGTGGTGCTCATGAGATCACCCGCCCTGGCGATCCGCGCACCACACGCCGCTCATCCTCCACGGGTTCTACGGATGTGCGGGGCGCGAGGTGGGTGGTGCGGTAGGCGGAGCGGATCGTCGCCATGATCTCCCGCGGCCCCAGTCCCGCGTGCTCCGCCGCAGGGCCCAGGGCGTCGAGGGTTGCGTCGAGTGGGGTGCCGGATTCTGCGAGTCGGCACGCGGCCCAGAACAGGCCCCGGTTCCGCTCACCCTCACCACGCCCCGCCACCCAGCCGGCGAGCACCTTCGCATCCGACCCCCGCCGCTCAAACCGAGCAGCACGCGCACGGTCGATAGAGATCGGAGTGCGCGGGTCCAGAAACTCGCGCAGCCGCACCGCATCCACTGGCACCGGGGTATCACCTGATGCGACGATCAGCCGATACGGTGCCCGCACCCCGCCGGGGCGCAGCACCTTCGACGGCGGCGCGATGATGTAGCCGCCGTCACCACGGAAATCAACATGCGCCCGCGCGGCCTGCCAGGACGACTGCGCACGGTCAGGGTTCACCGGGTAGTAAGCGTGGAGGCCACCGGAGGGGGTGCGCACGAGCGCAGCCCACCCCGCGGCATGGCCTTGACGGTGCGCTTCGCGGAAAGCAGGAAATCCGGTGCCAGTCGGATGCACGTCGACATCGACAACCTCCACCCCGGACACGGCACCGGTGGGGATGCCGATGTTCGCGGACGGCCACCTTGACCACCATTCCGCGACTTGCGCCGGATCAGCGGTGGCATCATGAAACCCGCGGAGCACCAAAGGGCGTTTCTCACCAGGCACACATGGGAACATCGGCACCCCCGCCGCAGCGAACCGCGCCGCTGCCTCCGAGAGCGGCATCCCGCCGACTTCGATGAACAGATCGACGGCACCCATCACAGGCTCCTCACCGACGACGCCACCGCGCGGCGCGGTCCCTCCGCCAACGGATCAGCAGTCGCCTCGACCACCGGATCGGAGCGTTTGTTCGCTGGGGCGTCCCGGGTGAGGCCAGGAGGGTCACCGTTGCCGATCTGCACGGTGGGGAGCTGATCAAGAATGCTAGCTGCGGTTTTTCGGACTCGTTCGCCGGTGGCCTGGACGACTTCGACCGGAGACTTCTCCGGCACTGTCGCCGCCCACCCCGACACATACGGGACCGTGTAGTCGCTGGTGTCCATGCCGTGCGCTGTGGCGACCATCAGTGCCACCGAATCCGCCTCCACCTCACCAATCCCGCGATGCCCCGTCGCATCCACGTTGTCCGGCCCGTGCAGCAGCACATGGGCGAGCTCGTGCACGAGAGTCTTCACCTGTGCCGCCTCGGGCATGTTCTCCCGAACCGCCACCGACCGCGCACCGAAGTCAGTGAGACCGTTTGCACCGTGGATCATGCCCTCATGCGGCACCCGCAACACGCTGAAACCCTCCGCCTCCACGAGACGTGCGATGCCCTCCCACAGCCCGTCGGGCGCTTCGCCTTCCAGCAGCCGCGGTGATGGCGGCGCGGGAATCGGGTCGCCGGCAGTTTGGGAGACATCCCAGACGTAGGCGGGGCGGACGCCGACCATGCGGGAGCGCACTGCCTCACCCGGTTTCGGTTTCTCGAACCGGCCGAGCCTGCGCCACGACTCCGCCACCTTCGGCGTGAACGACGCGAACCGGCCCGTCACAGGGGCGAGGATCATGTACCCCGACTGGCCCCTTGAGACTTGCCGGCCAAGTGCCTGCCACTGCTTGAAGCCCGCCACATATGACGGCACCGGTTCCGGCACCCGGCCCGACTCGAACGCCGCCTGATGCTGCACGAAGATCAGCAGCGTGTTGTTGAACGACCGGGCACGGAACCGAGCCGCGAACTCCAACGCTCGTTTCCAATCCTCGCCCGATACCAACGACTCCACCGCGCCAGTGAGCTGTTCGTGCAGGGCGTCGAGTTTCGCATCCCGCGCCGCCCGCGCCTCCTCGACCGTTGTCATTGCATCCTCCTCCCGCAGACACCCACACACGACGGGTGACCTCTGCGACCAGAAGGTGCGCGAAGGAGCTCAGGAAACGCAATCGAGACGGACGACGGACATTAAAGTGTGCGACCGCCAGGTGCATCACTGAACCCGACGTGGTCAGACTTGGTCTATCGCATAAGCGGTGATCCCACTGAGCCACTCTGTAAGTACGATCGTTTCGCCGTGCGGGATTGCGTGTTCACTCCGGGTACGGTTGCGAGTTTCGGCTCTGCTCGAATCGTCGGTACTCACTTGGTGAACGCCCAACATACCGACGAAACTGACGGGCAGCGAAGTCAGGATCACGCCACCCCACCGTGAAAGAAATCTCTGCGATCGGCATAGCCGTGTCTCTCAGCAGCTGCGCCATTCTGAGCGTTCGGAGTGTCGTCAAGTATGCAAGCGGTGGTTTCCCAAAGGCTTCTGAAAACACCCGTCGCAGCTGTGATTCTGAGAGGTACACCGCCTCAGCAAGTTCAGAGGCTAACCAGCGGCGCGAGAGATCAGAGGCGAGCAGGCCCGAAACATGTAGGGCTTCGCGACGCGCAGGCCGGACGGCGCCGACAGGTTCAGTCTCCATGTTGTGGTAAGTAAAGACGACGTCGAGGATTGCGGAAAGCAACGATTGCGCCCGGTGAAAGCGGTCTGACGACAACCCGTCGAGACTCAACGCAACAAGGTTGTCCAGCCAAGGCGCGAGCATTTCCGTTCGATGTTCGCCAATCCGAAGAAGTTGAGCAGGCTTGACATACTCCAGTTCGTAAAAGGTTCTTGCCTCCAGCCGGTCGGTGAACTTGGCGGCATGTTGCCAGAACACTTGGTCGATAACGTAGTCGAGATCAAGGCAGATCGTTGTCACGGTCACGAAGCCTTCCGGTTCATAGCCGAACATGGCATTTGACCCCAATGTGATGACGTCTCCAACGTTCGCCTGTTGCACACCCAGCTCGTTGTGCAACAGAACCGATCCGGCACGCACGAAGATCAGCCTCGCGCAGTCTTCTGCGGAGATCGGGCCAGCGGTACGAAAAGTTCGGCTTCGAGCCACTAAAGGCTCGAAGCCGAACGTCCGGGATATTCCCAGAGCCATCGAGGTCAGTCTGCGTCTAGTGGTTGACTGTCCTCGGTCTGGCGCATGCGCCCGGCCAGCAATGCGATCAACGCGAGAGCTGGCGGAATGACTCCCGCAATCACAAAGATGATGGGGATGGGAACCAACAGTGAGAGCGGCCCTGCGATGGCGATTGAGACCGGCATGAACGCGATCGAAACGAAGAAGTCGAGGCTGGCGACTCGGCCGATCATGTCGAGCGGCACCAACCGTTGCAGCAATGTTCCCCACACGACAACGCCAGCCCCGGTGAGTGCACCGACGACAAAGAGCGCGGAGAGCATGAGGATCAAATTGTCGGCAACGCCAATGACCACAAGAGGTAGTGTTCCTCCACCCCAGCACAGGATCATAAACGTCAAGTACCGACGAGGAAGCTTCAACGACGACACGATCAGCGAACCGACAGCCCCACCTATCCCATAGGCGGCCAGAAGGAACCCGAAAGTAGCTTCAGCATCCTCGAATCGGTCGCGGGTGAGGAACGGGAGGAGAACTTCGATCGGGCCTTGGACAATGAGCGCAAGCGAAGACCCGAAGATCAGCGTCCAAAGCAACCAGCGTGTACGAGCCACGTAGGCAACCCCCGCACGAAGGTCACCCCAGACGCTCGGGCGATCCTCGGGAGGAGTGGGCTCAGTGTGTTCGTCACGACGGCTAAGAAACAACGTGATGACGAAAGCAATCGCGTACGAAGCCGCGACGATGACCGCTCCGATAGCGGGGAAGAACATACCGACGATGACTCCACCGAGGGCCGGGCCCAGCCCTTGCCCCATCGATGGACGGAGCGCCCCTTCGAGCCCATTCGCGGCCAGGAGTTGCTCCGGCGGAAGGACCACAGGTAGGTAAGCGCTGTACGCAGGGTAGAAAAAGGCGCTCCCGGCACCCATCGCGAACGAGGCTGCGGCGACGTGCCAAAGTTCGATATTCCCGGTGAGCGACAGGACCGCCACGGCGGTCATGATCGCGGCCGTTGAGCCCTGCACTGTAATGAGAATCCGCCGTTTGGAGAACCGGTCTGCGACAACCCCACCGAGAACGGAGAACGCAAACAGGCCAAGACTCATTCCGGTTGCAACCGCCGACAAGGCAAGTGGGCTGTCATCGAGTGCGAGTACTTGGAAGACCATGACGATCGTCCACATACCGGTCCCGAATACCTCGATGCCGACGGCGGCAAACAGGAGACGGTAATCACGTGATGCCAATGGGCGGAGTGCGCGTAGCTTGATGGTGTTGCTCATACCAGTGCCTCGCCTTCAGCCATCGCCATCAGATGTACATGAGGCCATTGGGCGACATCGCGCAGGAGTTGCCGATCGTGGGTCGACAGTACGACGGCCGCTTGGGTAGCCCCGAGTGCCTCGGTGAGTTCGTCAACGAGCGCGATGGAGAGGTGGTTGGTGGGCTCGTCTAGTAGTAGCACGTGCGGGCGTGCCGCGAGTACGAGCGCCAGATCGAGGCGTCGTTGTTGACCCATCGACAGTTCACCCACTCGTTTGCCTGCCTCGCGCGATCGCAGCAGTCCAAGTTGACCGAGGCCGACCGCCTCAGATGATTGCAGCGTTCCTTGACCGACGAGTTCGTCGAGGCGCCGGGCGTATACCTCGTTCGCCCGGCGATCAGGCGGCAGCATCGTCTCCTGACGAAGAAAACCCAAACGCGTGCCACGGGATGTCCGCACTGTTCCGGTGTCTGGCAGTAGTTCGCCCGCCGCGATACTCAGGAGCGTCGACTTTCCGGCCCCGTTCGAGCCGGTGACCACGAGCCTGCCGCGGTGCGAGAGTTCGAACGACACTGGCTGCGCTAACCGCCCGGCAAGGCTCACGTTGTCGACGTTTAGTAGCACCGCCCCTTTTCGTGTGGGCAGGTCGGGGAACTGGAAGAGCTGCGGTGGTTCAGGTACCGTCACCGCGTGTGCTTCGAGTGCTTCCTGGCGTCGGTGCACGCTCTGCACCAGCCCGCCCGCGCGCGTCGCGCGGCCGTGCTTCGGTGACCCCTTCTCCGGTCGCCAACCCGATACGAGTCGGTTCTGTGCAGCGCTGAGACTGTCCTGCAGCCGGGCTTGCTCCTGCTGCTGGCGGTCGTACTCCTGCTCCCAGCGTTCCCGCTCGGCCACGCGCCCTTCTCGGTATCCCGCGTACCCGTTGCCGTAGATGCGGGGGCGATCATCAGGTGTCGGATCGAGGTCGACCACCGTCTCCGCAATGTCAGAGAGCAGCGCGCGATCGTGGCTGACGATGACGACACCACCGTTGCGCGTGCGGAGTTGCATGGTCAAGAAATCAAGTCCGCTGCGGTCGAGGTGATTGGTGGGCTCGTCCAGCAGTAAGAAATCATCTTCAGCCCCCAACAGGCAGGCCAACCGCACTCGATATCGCTGCCCCACAGACAGATCAGCGAGCAACCGCGTCATGTCGGTTTCGGCGTCGAGTGCTTCGAGCGCGATTTGTACCCGGCGCTCGGCATCCCAAGCGTCGAGCGCTTCCGCATCTTCCAAGGCCGCAGCGTACTGCTCTGCGGCCTCGCTACTCCCTTCCGCGAGAGCGGCAGCGGCGTCGTCGAGTGTGGCCAGCGCTGCGAGCGGTTCGGCGATGGCCTCCGCGACGGCCTGCCCAACGGTTCGGTTGTCGGTGGAGTCCATCTCTTGTTCAGCGAGCCCGAGCGTGCCGATGCGCTGGATCGTTCCACTATCAGGTACCAGCGTGCCCGCGAGCGCGTGCAGAAGTGTGGTCTTTCCGCGCCCGTTCTCTCCGACGATCGCCACACGGGACGCGGGAGTGACGACGAGATCGACATGGTTGAGCACCGGGGTTACGCCTCGCATTACGGAGACGTCGGAAGCGGTGAGTTGCGCGCGATGGCGCGCCAGATGACGGTTAGTAGGGGTAAGCATTCAAATCCTTCAGCAAGGCGCACCGCGACGAGCCAAACAGCCAGCGGGCACGCAAATGACGGGGACCCTTCCAGGGTCAGAACGAGCGGCCGTCGCTAGCTCGGAGTTGCTCAACGAGCGCGGTAGGCCTACTCAACCGTCACAGGAAATACAAATGCATGCTTCCAGTGTACCCCATAAGGTCGATAGCAGTGCCGACCTCTCAAAGCAGACTGCGAAGCGACGCAAGCCACCGCTGGCGCGTCTCTTCCGGTGATTGTGACCGGCCCGACACCTCAGTAGCGAGAGAGAGGTAAAGCCCCACGAGAATCTGTGGACGCAAGTCAGATGTGTCGGCGGGGTCTATGCCGAGGCGGCGAACGTAGGCATCGAGCAGCCGGATGCTAAGTGACTCATGGAGGTAGGCGAGTTGGCGCTGAACGCGCGCATCGTCGCCAAGCTGATTGCGAATCGCCTGTCGTCGCCTGTCCAGTTCGGTCGTCGGGATCAAGAAGAGTTGCGCAGTCGCCCAGTCAAGCGTCTCGATCGCGTTGAAGTGTGAAGGCGCTGTAAGTACAAGCTCAGCGAGATGCTCTGTGTGATCGTCGCTGAAGAGTGTGAGTTCTTTGTAAGGGAAATAGCGGAAAAAGCTTCGCTGAGATACTCCTGCGCGTTCAACGATGTCTTCGACCTTCGTTTCGTCGTACCCGCGTTCTTCATACAGCTCAATCGCCGCTGTCTGGATCGCGCGGCGCGTAGTGGTCTTGTGTCGCGCACGCGCTCCGGTTTGGTTCGTCATCGCCTCCATTATGGCCGCCATGGGGCATGTTCATCCCTTGTTCACCCTCACGCAAACTGGCATATGTGCCACTTATGCATGATGGATCACATGACCGCTCTTGCCCCGCCGAACTGGCGACCACTTCCTCTTCTCGGCCCGCATGTCTCTCCCAACAACGGGTTGTATTGGATCGGCCTGGGGTTATCGGAGGGCATGATCTAACACGGAGGATAGATACATGTCAGCACCAAGAAAGTTTGATGATGAGTCCCGGGCTCGCGCGATCCGAATGTACGAAGACCGCCTGAAACAGGGCGGCATCTCGCAAACCGGTGCCCGCCGTGAGATTGGTGAGCTTCTCGGAGTGAAGCCAGAAACCATTCGTGGCTGGATTCGTCGAGAACTGGGCGAGGGTGTCACCCCGCCAGCTGCGACAACCGAACCGGTGAACGAGGAGATGCAGCGGCTCCGACGTGAGAACGCGCAACTGAAACGAGCGAACGAGATTCTGAAGACCTCAGCTTTTTTCGCGGCAGCGGAGCTCGACCGCAAACTCGGACAGTGATTGCCTACGTCCGCGAGTATGCGGACAGGTTCGGGGTCGAGCCGATCCTCGCCGTGCTGAACGAGCACGGCATCGGGATTGCCCCGTCTACGTACTACACGCACCAAGCCCGTAATTTCGGGCCGAGTATGCGGGATTTCGACGATGCATATGCGGCGAACGAGCTCTACAACTTGTGGGTGCGTAACCGTCGCTTGTATGGGCGACGTAAGCTCTGGAAAGCTGCGTTGCGTGCTGGAATCGAGATCGGCCGTGACCGGGTGGAGCGATTCATGAAACTCTGCGGGATCACCGGTATCCGACGTGGTCGACGGGCTGTGGTCACGACGGTAAGCGATCCGAAGGCTACCCGCCATCCTGCTCATGTGCAGCGGCGCTGGTCATGGCCGACTCGCCCTGCTCAGTGGTGGGTCGCAGACTTCACCTATGTGTGGCGCGTTGCCGG
>CALMKG010000159.1 GCA_937867175.1 uncultured Propionibacterium sp.
CTGACCGTCAAGGCATTGGTGGACGGTGACGTGCAGGTCGCCGACATCTATACCGCCAGCCCCGCCATCCAGATCAACAACCTGGTCAGCCTGGCCGACCCGAAAGCGTTGATCCTGCCGCAGAACATCGTGCCGATCGCCTCCGATGCGGTCGACGAGCGGGCCGCCGGCATCATCAACGCAGTCAGCGCCAAGTTGGGGATGGCCGACCTGATCGCAATGAACACCCGCAGCGTCAACGAGCAACTCAGCTCGTCCCAGATCGCCACCGACTGGCTGCAAGAGAAGGGGCTGCTGTGATGGACGCCCTGGACATCCTGCGGGACGGTTTCGGACGCGTCGCCGAGACGCTACCCAAGTACCTGACGGGCTTGGACGCCGGCCTGCTGCTGTGGCAACCCAAGCCGGACGCCAACTCGATCGGCTGGTTGGCCTGGCACATCGGACGTTGCGAGGACGCCCAAGTGGCCGCCATCGCGGGTGTGCGGGACGTGTACTCGCAGGGCTGGGTGGAACGCTTCGACCTGCCGTACGACGCCAACGAGATTGGCTACGGGCACAAACCCGAGCAGGTCCGGGCCTTCCGGGTCACCGATCCGACCGTGCTGCCCGACTACTACGCCGCGGTGCACGCCGCCACGCTCGAGACGCTCGATGGGCTGACTGCGACCGACCTGGAACGCCTGGTGGATGACCCCTACCGGGTGCCCATCGGGGTGCGGCTGGTCTCGATCATCAACGACATCACCCAGCATCTCGGCCAGATCGGTTACTTGCGCGGACTGGTGCGCGGCTGATTCCGCCAGCAACAATGGATTTAGGTCTCCGCAAGGTAGGTGCGGTGGCCGAATCATTCCATGCGATTCCAGGAGGCGCAATGACAGACCCCAACTTCACCGTCATCCAGGCGATCATCGATCGCTCCGGTTCCATGGAATCCATCCGCAGCGACGCCGAGGGCGGGTTCAACGCCTTCATCGCCGACCAGCGCGCGCAGTCGGGCGAATGCCGGGTGAGCCTGGTCCAGTTCGACCACAAGTACGAGGTGGTCTACGAAGACAAGCCCATCGCGAAGGTGCCCAGGCTCCGCATCACACCCCGTGGCAGTACCGCCATGCTCGATGCGATCGGCCATACCATCACCTCGCTGGGCGTGCGCTTGGCGAACCTGCCGGAAGACCAGCGGCCAGGCACGGTGCTGGTCTGCATCGTCACCGACGGCTTGGAGAACGCGTCCCGCGAGTTCAACTACGACGTGATCAAGACGATGATCACCCACCAGGAGCAGGTCTACAGCTGGACCTTCCTCTATCTGGGTGCCGACCAGGACGCGATCGCGCAAGGTTCGCGGATGGGAATCGACGCCTCTCGTGCCCTCAGCTACGGACGCGGCAACTCCGACGCCGCGTACCACGCGATGTCGAGTGCGGTGAGCCGGATGCGTACCGCGGC
>CALMKG010000160.1 GCA_937867175.1 uncultured Propionibacterium sp.
GAATGGCAGGCGTCCCGGTACTGCTCGCTGGCCACGTACTGCGTCCAGACGTGGAAACGCACCCGTTCGGCGTGCTCGGCGGCGAACCGCCGGACCCCGACAGAGTCGGGGTTGCGCAGTTCCTCAGGCCAGCGTCGCCAGTCGGCGTGCTGCTGGTGCTCGGCGATCACCGACCAGATCGCGAAGCGTTGCAGCTGCAGCCCCTGCGCCAGCTCCCAAGCCCGGAACTCGACGTTCGGCTCGTCCTTGACGACGTTCCAGATGCGCTGCAGCGCCTCGTTCTTCAGCGCCCAGACCTGATCGCGGTCGATCATGCGTTCTTTGTTGAGCGCTCGGCCGGCCCTGTCGAGGTCGGTCAGGTCGACCCGTTCGGCTCCGTAGACCGCGCCCGGTGCGATGTGCAGCATGTTCAGGAACAGCCGACTGGCCGGCGAATAGGGCGAGGGTTGCGGCTGCGGGAGTGGCGCGATCGCGTGCACCGGTGAGACCTGTACGCAGGTGGCCCCCTGGGACGCCGCGATCCGGCAGATCAGCCCGAGGTCGCGGAAGTCGCCGATGCCCCATGAGCCGCGCGAACGCGTGGCGTAGAGCTGGATCTGCCAGCCCCAGCCACGGTCGGGTGTCTTGAGGTACTCGGGGGCGGCGATCACGAAGCGTCGCACCCCGTCGCGGGTGTAGAGGATGTGATAGCCGGGGACGTCCACCACGCCGTGGCATTGGAAGTGGAAGCCGTCCTCGAGGATCAGGGTGCCGAACAACTCGGGATGCCAGCGGCCCGGGGTGCAGATGATCGGCGGGGCCGTCAGCATGGACGACTTCGTGGCGAAAGCCGGCGCCACCCGCTCCAAGGTGGCGGTGGAAGTCTCGATCCACTCGCCACCGGTGCTCTGGTATCCGAACGAGACCCCATGTGGGGCGAGTTCTTCGATGAGTTCTGCTCGCCGGTCCAGCGCCATGGTGGCGGGGTGGGTCAGCTCGGCTGTTGCGCTCACGATCCTCCTACATAAATCGGTTCCACCAACTTCGAATACCCGAGGTGGAGTCGTCCCTATTGTGCCCGTAGTGCGACGCGACTGCGGAGCCGCCCAATTCCGGCGGACTCGGCTCAGTTCAGATGCCTCAGTGCTTCTCGCCGACTCAGCGTGGCGAGCCGGTCGGAATGGCTGTCGACGAAGCCACGGACCCAGCCGGGGTCGACCTGGGCGTATTCGCGTAGTGCCCAACCGATCGCCTTGCGGATGAAGAAGCTGGTGCCGAACTTGGTGTCGAAGAGGTTCGCCTCGATTACCTCGGCCAGTAGATCGGTGTCGGTGTCGGAGCCGAAGCGGAGCTGGCAGCAGATCGCGACCCGGCGCAGCCACGGATCGTCCGCCTGCGCCCAGGCGCGGATACGACTCGCCTGCTCGGGTTCGCGGCGCAAGACCTCGGCCACCAGGTGGGACGCCAGCGGGTCGACCAGGTCCCACCAGGCTCCGGTGACCGCCATCGACTCGTACAGGTCCATCAGGTCGCCGCCGGCCCAACGCCGCTTGGCATCTGCCAGTTCGATCGCGGCCAGACACTCCTCACGGTGCGTCGCCTCGGTCCACAGCGACCTGATCGCGGCAATCCATTCGTCGCGGGTCAATTCGGGACGCTGCGCGCACGCGTTGCGGACGATCATCCGCACCGTCGGGTTGCCGACGCCGTAGCAGGGCATCGTCGACTTCAGATAGGCCTGCTGCTGGACGGCCCGTTCCGGGTTGGCTGCCGCCGACAGTGCGGCGCGCACGGCAGCGGCCAGTTCATCGTCGGTGCTCATGCTTCGCCCCCTTATCGCGCCGCGGAAACACCCGGTGGGACGCCGTGCGGCCAGCCTAGACCAGCCGGGGCCAGCGTGGACCAGCCGCGCAGCGCGTGCCATCATTCCTTGTGCTGACGGCGCTGGCCGTCGGCCGGGGATGTCGGGAGGCAACCGCATGACAGCACAAGAGACCGGGGGGCAGGCACCCAGCCCGTTCGACCGGTTGGCGCAGCAGTGGGACGACGACCCGGCCAAGTTGCAGCGAGCACGCGCCGTGGCGTCCGCGATCGCGCAACGCACAACCCGGGGTGGGGTCTGGCTCGACTACGGTGCCGGGACCGGGGCGCTGGGGCTGGCCCTGCTCGGGCATGCCGATCGTCTGGTGCTCGCCGACAGTTCCGCCGGCATGGTGGCGGCTAGTCGGGCGAAGATCGCGTCCGCCGGATTGGGTGAGACTGTCACCGCGGTTCGCCTCGACCTGGCCGCCGATGACGCCGCCCCCGAGCGCTACGACGGTGTCGCCTCACTGCTGGCCCTGCACCACATCGCGGACGCCGGGCGCGTGGTCGGCCGGCTGGCGGGGCTGCTGCGTCCCGGTGGCTGGCTGGCCTTGGCCGATCTGGACGCCGAGGACGGCAGCTTCCATGGCCAAGGGCACGGCGTCACACCCGAACACCACGGCTTCGCCCGCGCCCAGGTGCGCGACTGGCTGGCCCGGGCCGGGCTGGTCGACCTCGACTTCAGCACGCCGTGGCTCAATCACAAGGACGGACGCGACTACCCGCTGTTCCTGGCAGAGGCCAGGCGACCACCGGGCTCGGCCTGGGCGGTGGCGCTCCATTAGGCTTTCAGGCATGCCGCTGCTGTTCGTCGACCTTGACAACACACTGTCGGACCGGGCCGCCTCGTTCCGCCGTTGGGCCGCTGAGTACCTCAACGAACGCTTCGGCGAGGCGAGCAAGCAGATGATCGACGCCATGGTGATCGCCGACGGAGACGGCATCACCAGCAAGAGCGAGGCGGCTGCCGCGCTCGCCGAGGTGTTGGGCCTGAACCCCGCCGAGCAGGCCGAGATCATCAAGGTGATGCGGGCCGGTACCTTGGCACACCTGCGCCCGACGCCGGGCATCACCGAAGCCCTCGACAAGGCGCACGCCGCGGGTTTTCGTCCGTTCATCGTGACCAACGGCAAGGTGAGTCAGCAGGAGGGCAAAGTCGCGCGCCTGGGGTTGGCCGATCACATCGACGGCATGGTGGTCAGCGAGGGGTGCGGCTTCACCAAGCCCGATCCGCAGATCTTCCGGGTTGCCGCCCGGGCCGCTGGCGGCACGCTCACCGGGGCGTGGATGATCGGGGACGCGGCCGAGTCCGACATCGCGGGGGCAGCGGCGGCCGCCATCGACTCAGTCTGGCTTAGCCGCGGACGCGAGTACCCCGCGGGCTACGCGCGTCCGACGCTGATCGCCGACTCGTTCCCGCAAGCCGTCGACCTGGTGCTCGACAATTCCCTGACCTGAGTACAGCCACGAGCCCGCCAACCGCTTTCCGGGCCGCTTTCGGGGCGTGGCTGCGCTCCATTCAGGGGGTTTGGCCAAGCATTCTGCTCCTGACCTTGACGATGGCCGCCACGGCGGTCGCGAAACCCGGCGGGTCCGCCAGCACCCGCCGCGCCGTGAAGCGGTTTATCTGCCAGCCCAGCAGAGCCAGTTGCTCGTCGCGAGCACGATCGCGGCAGAACGCAGACTGGTTCAGGTGGGCCTCGGCGCCATCAATCTCGAGCCCGAGCCGCAGCCGGATGAAAGCGATGTCCAAAATCGCGAGCGGTGGACCGTCCGAAGCTGTGATGACTGGGTAGTTTGCCACCCAGCCGCGGACGCCGGCGGCCCGCAACGCCTGGTGTCCGCACCTCTCGGCGGCTGACCACGGCTGGTCCCTTGAATCGGCCAGGATGTCCTGCCGCAGCTTGTTCCCCGGCCGCTTCGGGGTCGCCGCCAATGCGGCTCGCAACTCGTCCAGCTTCACATGCCGACGCAGCGCCTCGTCCACGATGTCGGCGCCGAAATCGGGGATGAGGTCGACGGCCGTCAGTGCTCGGGACGTGAATCTGACGCCCGAGACTCGCCGGGTGAACTCCCGGGGGATCGTGCGCCGGCAGACAGTCAGCCAGGATCCCGGGTGCAGCACTGCCGAGGCGGCCTGGACTGGTTGGTCATCGCAGGCAGGCAGCCAGCCGTGCAGGGCGGCTGCGGCGCGACCGCAAACGACCGCGTCCGGGTCGGCCAGGCTCAGGGCCAGTGTTCGGGTGCGCAGACTGTCGGCCTGCGACGCAGGCGCGTAGATCCCCTTCAGGACGCGAACCAGCTCGCCTTTCCTGATGGCCCAGTCGATCTGGGTGGCAAGTTCGGGCACGGCGCGACGGCTGATGGCGCCGCCCGTCCGGGCGATGGTCTGTGTCAAGGCTTGCTGCATGACGGGATGGTTGGCGGCGGCCGGTCGATTCCTCCAGACGGACAACAATCTGTGGACGGCTCGGGACGTAGGGTGCCACTCGAGATGGCCGAATCCCCTGACCTGAGTACAGCCACGGGCCCGCCAACCGCTTTCCGGGCCGCTGTTGGGGCGTGGCTGAGCGCCATTCAGGGGTCGGGCGTCCGGCCGGCGGTCTTGTCGCAGCGTAGGCTTCGCGCATGAGCAGTTCTGTCATCACCTGCCGTCACTGTGGGACGCGCAACCGGGTGCCGGCAGTGGCGGCCGGGACGCCCACCTGCCCGCAATGCAAGAACCCGCTGCCATGGATCGCAACTGCCGGGGACGACGACTTCGACGCCGTGGCGGACAGCTCCAAAATCGCCGTCCTGGTCGACCTCTGGGCGCCTTGGTGTGGGCCCTGCCGGCAGGTCACCCCGGTGCTTGAGCAGATCGCCAACGATCAGGCCGGCAAGGTCAAGCTGGTCAAAGTCAATGTCGACAACTCGCCGATGATCGCCACCCGCTTCGATGCCCGGTCGATCCCGACCATGGTCTTGCTGAAGGACGGCCAGACGATCGGACGCCAGGTCGGCGCCTTGCCGGCCGCCCAGCTGAAGCGATGGCTGTCCACGGGACTCGATCGAGCACGCAGCTGACGGGTACCGCCCCGAACACGACTCCACGGTTCGCGGCTGCCCGCGAGCAGATCGGCGAAGGGTGGCGAAGGTTAGCCCCGAACGGCCAAGGCGACGCTCGGCAACGCCTGGTTTTCGGGGTCATCACAGGTAGAATCGAGACTTCGAGGGGGTGCCCAATGACGACCAGACCACCTGCGGTGGCCGGATCGTTTTATCCGGCCAGCCCGGCGGCTCTCGCGTCCATGGTCGACGAGCTGCTCGCCGCTGCGCGACCGAAGATGCCCGGCGGTCCGACGAAGGCGCTGGTCAGCCCGCACGCGGGCTACATCTACTCCGGCTCCACCGCTGCACTCGGCTTCGCCACCCTGCACCCCGAGAACCATCCGATCGAGCGAGTGGTGGTGGCTTGCCCCACCCACCGCGTCGGCGTTGCCGCAGTCGCGCTGCCCGGGGTGGACGCCTTCGCGACACCGCTGGGCGAGGTGCGCGTCGATGTCGAGGCCTTGGCCGCGTTGGCCAGATTCCCGCAGGTCAGCACGCGTCCAGACGTCCATGCCGATGAACATGCCCTTGAGGTGCAGTTGCCGTTCCTGCAACGCGTCCTCGGCGACTTCGACCTGGTGCCGCTGGCGGTCGGCGAGGTCGCCCCCGACCGGGTGGCCGAGGTGCTGGAGGCGGTCTGGGGTGGCCCGGAGACCCTGATCGTGATCAGCAGCGACCTGTCGCACTATCTGCCTTATGCGCGGGCGCGCGAACTCGACCGGGCCACCGTGGACGCCATCCTCGCCTGTCGGGTGCCGATCGGTGAGCGGGCAGCCTGCGGGGTGCGTCCGCTGAACGGTTTCCTGACCGCCGCCTCACGTCGTCGACTACGCCCGACGCTGCTCGGCATGTGCAACTCCGGCGACACTGCGGGGGATCGCTCGCGAGTGGTCGGCTACGCGTCCATTGCGTGGCACGAGGGGGTCTCATGAAGCAGCCGTCCGGCCGCCGCGTCCCTGCCGAAGCACTGCGCGTCCCCGAGGACGCGGGACAGGTGCTGCTTCCGCTCGCCCGTGCGGCGATCGCCGCCCGGTTCGGACACTCGCTTCGGCGTCCGTCTGCCAGGTGGTTGGCCGAACCCGGCGCGAGCTTCGTCACCCTCACCATCGCCGGCCGGTTGCGGGGCTGCATCGGTTCGCTCACTGCGCACCGTTCGTTGGGCGATGACATCGAAGCGAATGCGGTGGCGGCCGCCTTCCGCGATGCGCGCTTCCCGCCGCTGGCGGCGTCCGAACTGGAAGCCATCCGGATCGAGGTCTCGGTGCTCACCGAACCGGAACCCCTCCGCGCCGCAAGCCGCGGCGAAGCGCTCGCCCAACTCGTGCCGGGCACCGACGGCGTCATCGTCAACTCGGGTGGACGCCGGGCCACCTTCCTGCCACAGGTGTGGCAGCAGTTGCCCGACCCGGAGGAGTTCCTCCGCGCGCTGCTGCGCAAGGCAGGACTGTCGCCGAACCATTGGGACGCCGACACCACCCTCGAGCGCTACGGCGTGGCGTCGTGGATCGAACCCGAAGACCAGACCCGAACATCCATCACGAACAGGAGCCGGTGACACGTGGAGCATGAGGCGCGGTATTGGCACACCCTGGAGGACGGCCGAATCCAGTGCGATCTGTGCCCGCGGGAATGCCGGTTGCGTCCCGGGCAGCGCGGGTTCTGCTTCGTCCGGGCGAACGAGGACGGCCGACTGGTGCTCACCACCTACGGTCGGTCATCCGGGTTCTGCGTCGACCCGATCGAGAAGAAGCCGCTCAACCACTTCCTGCCCGGCGCCACCGTGCTCAGCTTCGGTACCGCCGGCTGCAACCTGGGGTGCAAGTTCTGCCAGAACTGGGACATCAGCACCTCCCGTGAGATGGACCGGCTGGCCGACCAGGCGAGCCCGGTCGAGATCGCCGCGGCGGCGGCAAGCCAGGGCTGCGCGGGCGTGGCGTACACCTACAACGATCCGGTGATCTTCGCCGAGTACGCGATCGACACCGCGATCGCCTGCCATCAGCGGGGTTTGGTCAATGTGGCGGTGACGGCCGGCTATGTGAACCCCGAGGCGCGAGCCGACTTCTTCGCGGTGATGGACGCCGCGAACGTCGACCTCAAGGGTTTCAACGACACCTTCTACCAGCAGGTCACCGGCGCCCGGCTTCAGCCGGTGCTCGATACGATCCGTTACCTGGTGCACGAGACCGCTGTCTGGGTCGAGTTGACCACCCTGCTCATCCCGGGTCACAACGACGCCACCAGCGAACTGCGGGCGATGTGCGGTTGGGTGGCCGAGGAGTTGGGCCCCGACGTGCCGATGCACTTCTCCGCGTTCCACCCCGACCACCGGATGCGTCACATTCCGGCGACCCCGTCCCGGACGCTGAGCCGCGCCCGGACGATCGCGATGGAAGCCGGCATCCGCTACGTGTACACCGGCAACGTCTACGACCCCGAGGGCGGCACCACGTTCTGCCCGACCTGTGCCACGCCGGTGATCCGTCGTGACCGCTACGTCATCGATTCCTATGCCCTCGATGACCACGGCTGTTGTACGGTCTGCGGGACCCGCATCCCCGGCCGCTTCAATGCGCACTCGGGCAGTGGACGCCGGCGGATGCCGCACCGGATCACGATCCATTGACCTGCCGGGGTTCGGGTAGCCTCGTGGAATGAGCGAGAAGCCCTTCATCGAAGTCCCACAAGGACCTGCCCCGACCGAGCTGCTGATCATCGACGAGGTTGTGGGTGATGGCCCCGAGGCGACTGGCGGCGCCAGCGTCCTGGTCGACTACGTCGGCGTCGGATTTGACTCCGGCAAGGAGTTCGACGCGTCCTACAACCGTGGCGAGCCGCTGTCCTTCCGGCTGGGCTTCGGTCAGGTCATCAAGGGCTGGGACGATGGCGTGCAGGGCATGCGGGTGGGTGGTCGCCGCAAGCTGGTGATCCCCGCCGACCAGGCCTACGGCAGGCACGGTATCCCCGGCGTGATCGGCCCGAACGAGGCCCTGATCTTCGTCTGCGAACTCCGCGCGGTCCGCTGACCTCGGTCCGGCGCTGCCGATGCACTCAGCCGGGCTCCTCGGTCAGACCCGCACGATTGGCCCAGGGCTGCGGTTCGGCACGGTAACGACGTAACGGGACGCCTGCCGCGTCCTGCTCAATGTCGATACCCTCGCCGGCCCAATGTCGGCGGGCGTCCGGCAACAGGTGCGCCGGCAGGCGTCCGGACGCGTTCACCACCCGCCACCAAGGGATGTCGGCGCCGTCGGTGGCCAGGATCCGGCCGACCTGCCGCGCGGTGCAGCCGATCAGCTCAGCCACGTCGCCGTAGGTCGCCACCTGGCCGGGCGGGATCGCCCGCACGGCGTGCCGAACCATCTCAGCCAACTCGTACATGCCCCGATGGTCTCAGCTTGCAGGGCCCGGCGTGAGGTGTGTTGTACTGGGACCCATGTTCAAGTACCTCGCGGCCCTGCTCGCTGGCGTCCTCGTCCTCGCTGGCTGCTCCGCGGTTCCCGACGGCAGCGATCCGGCTGTCGGGGAGGGGTCGGCGTCCACTGGAGCGCTGACCAGTGCCACGCCGACGCCCACGCCGACGCCCACCCCGCTGCCGCAGCTGCCCGGTGGTGGCCGCCAATTGTTGCCCACCTACCGGCTGTGCGGTTTCGTCGGTTACCCGGGGGCGCCCGGCCAGGGACGGTTGGGGATCGGCGCGGTCGAGGACCGGATGCCCGAGTTGTTCGAACAGTGCGCGCCCTACGCCGGTGACCGGAAGATCATGCCTGTGATGGAGTTGATCACCACGACCGTCCAGCCGTTCCCCGGCGAGGACGGCATGTGGCGTTCCCGCATTGATCCGGCGGTCATCGACCACTGGTTGTCGGTCGCGCGGGCGAACGGTGCCATCCTGCTGCTCGACATTCAGCCCGGGCAGTCGAGCTTCCTGGACGAGTTGAAGGCGCTGGAGCGCTACCTCGACGAGCCGGACGTCGGCGTGGCGCTCGATCCGGAATGGGCCATGTCGCCCGGGCAGGTGCCGATGCAAAGCTTCGGGTCGACCACGGGTGAAGAACTCAACGAGGTGGCCGGCTACCTGGCCGGTCTGGTGGCCGAACACCAGTTGCCCGAGAAGGTGATGGTGTACCACATCCTGCATCCCGAGATCATCAGCAACGAGGCTGCGCTGCAGCAGCACTGGGGCGTCGTCCAGATCAAGAGCGTGGACGGGATCGGCGCACCGGCCGACAAGATCGCCACCTATCAGCGTGTCAGCGCCGGGGTTCCGCCGCATGTTTCGATGGGCTTCAAGCTGTTCTACGAAGAAGACGTGCAGACCAGCGGCTACCTGATGACCCCGGCCGAGGTTCTGGCGCTGGTGCCGGTGCCCGACTACATCATGTACGAGTGATGTTCAGCGATAGACCGGACGCGTTTCGGTGTCCACCCAGTTCAGGTAGTCGGCCGAACCGCCGATGATCGGCAACGCCACGATCTCTGGCGCGTCATAGACGTGCATGTCGCGCACCTGCTCGACCAGGTGGTCGAGCAGGGCGGTGCGCGTCTTGACCAGCATCAGCACCTCGGATGCGTGGTGTACTTCGCTCGACCAGCGGTAGGTGGACCCCACCCGGGTGACCTGGACGCACGCGCCCAGTCGCTTCTCGATCAGCATGTCGGCGATCCGGGTCGCCAATGCCTCATCGGGGGTGGTGATCAATACAACGCAGCAGTCACTGGCTGCCATGGTGCCTCCCGGTTCTCGATATCCCATTGTCGTTGATTCTGCCGGCCGTGCCGGCCAACTACGCCGAACGACCGGGTGGGTACGCTCGTGACCATGCCAGATGACCTGTGCGTCGCGCACGTACCGATCTTTTCCCGGCTCGGCCGAGCCCAGCAGGAACAGGTGGCCGAGGTCGCGCGTCCGGTGTCGGTCGCCCCCGGTGAGACCCTCTACCAACAAGGTGGCCCCCCGGCCCCGCTGATCGTCCTGCACAAGGGGATGGTCAAGCTGACCCGCATCACCGCGAACGGGCACGAACGCGTGCTGCAGGTGATGGAACCCGGCGACTTCGTCGGGGAGGCTTCGTTGCTTTCTGGTGGGCGTCCGGATCATTCGGCGATCGCGATCACCGACGCCACGCTGTGCACGTTCGGTCATGAGGATTTCGGCGCCTTGCTGGCCGCTCACCCGCAGATCGGGTTCGAGATGCTCGGCGCGCTCAGCAGACGGCTGGCCGGAGCCCAGGACAAGCTCGATCAGTCCAACCACGAGGTCGGCACCCGGGTGGCCGACTACCTGCTGGGACTCGAGGGCGATTACTCGGCCGGTGGTGTCCGGATCGAGTTGCCACTGCCCAAGAAGGACGTCGCCTCCTTGCTGGGTACCACCCCGGAGTCGCTTAGCCGGGCGCTGGCCAAGCTGGTCGAGCAGGACGTCATCGAACTCAACGGGCCGCGCGGCATCATGATCGTCGATGTGGAGGCCTTGAGTGCTATCGCGTTGTTGCGGTAGCCCGGCGGCTGGAATCCGGGTTGAGAGTCTGGCCTGGATGGATATTGACGAGCAAGTATAGGAGTCCTATGGTGATCTCACCGGATCAACCCAGCGATCCCGAATGATCGGAGCCGATGATGAACTCCACTGCACCCGGCTACACCTACGACCAGACGCTTGCTCCCTCCCCGGTCTCGATGGCCGAACTCGACGAACTCAAGGCTTCGGTGGCCTGGACGGAGCATGACCGGGAGGCCCTGCGGCGGGCCGGCAAGATCCTCGTCCCCAGGGCGGAGGAGATCCTCGATGTCTGGTACGGGTTCGTCGGGTCCCATCCGCATCTGGTGGGCACGTTCGCCGCGGCGGACGGTCAACCGTCCGGCGACTACCTGGCGGCGGTACGCCAGCGGTTCGCCCTTTGGATCGGCGACATCTGCGAGCGGGACTACGACCAACGCTGGCTTGACTACCAGCAGGAGATCTCGTTGCGCCATCACACCGAGCGGAAGAACCGGACCGACAACGTCGACTCTACGTCCAGCCACGTACCGCTACGGCATCTGATCGGTCTCATCGCCCCGGTGACGCTGACGATCAGGCCGTTCCTGGCCGACGGGGAATCCGACGCCGCCCAGGTGGACGCAATGTACGCGGCGTGGCTCAAGGCGGTCACGCTTTCCGTCGCGTTGTGGGCCCGTTCCTACGCGCCGAGCACCTGGTGAGCGCTGGCCGAGACCAGACGGAGAACGTCGCCGGCAAGATCGACGCGGCCCTGACGCAACTGGCCCGCGCCCGGCGAATTCAGCGTCAGAGCCTGGCGACTCGCCATGGGCTGAGCCCATTGCAGCTGGACATCTTGATGATCGTGGCGGCCGGCGAACCGCCGGAGCCGTCAATCGGCGTGCTGGCTCGCGAGCTGGGGGTCACCCAGCCCACGGTGACTGCTGCGGTGATCGCGCTGGAGCGCAAGGGCCTGGTGCGTCGAGAGCAATCGGCGCAGACGCCGAGACGAACCCTGGTCCGGCTGGAGCCGTCCGGTCGCAGGCCCGCCCAGGCCGACCTGCCGTTCGTCGAGGTCGCCGGCAGGCTGGAGCCCCGCCTCCAGGAGGCGATGCTGGAAGGCGCACTGACCATGATCGCCCACCTGGTGGAGGACGGGACGCTCAGCGTCGCCCGCACGTGCCTGACCTGCCGCTTCCATCGCCGGGACGCGGACGGCGACCACCACTGCGTCCTGCTCGGCGTGCCACTGGCGCGCTTGGACCTGCGAGTGGACTGCCCGGAGCATCAGCCGGCGGCGTGAGCTCCCTGATGTCGAGATGCCCTTAACCTTGGTGGGTAGGATCGC
>CALMKG010000161.1 GCA_937867175.1 uncultured Propionibacterium sp.
GTCGACCAGGTGACCGCGGGCGACCGGGTGGACGTGTTGATGACCAGGTGCTGGCGATGAGCGGCTTCAATCACCTGCGCAACGATGGCTCGGCCCACATGGTCGACGTGACCGGCAAGCAGGTCACCGCAAGGCAGGCGACGGCGATCGGACGAGTGACCTGCGCCCCAGCCACGGTGGCGTCCTTGCGGGACGGCAGCGTGCCCAAGGGGGACGTGCTGGCGGTGGCCCGGATCGCCGGTGTCGCGGCCGCCAAGCGGACACCCGAACTGCTGCCGTTGGCCCACGTGATCGGGGTGCATGGTTGCGAGATCGACCTGCAACTGCTCGACGACGGCGTCCTGATTCAGGCGACTGTGCGTGCCGCCGACCGTACCGGCGTCGAGATGGAGGCCCTCACCGCAGTCACGGTGGCCGCCCTGTCGATCGTCGACATGATCAAGGGCGTCGACCGCACCGCCGCGATCCGCGATTGCATGATTGTGGCGAAGTCGGGTGGCCGCAGCGGCGACTGGCAGCGTCCACTCGACCAGTTGCCGGAATGGGCGTTCGAGGACTGAACGTGGCCTTGATCGATGTGGTGCTGCTGGCGGGTGGGCGCAGCAGCCGGATGGGGCATGACAAGGCTTCGCTGCCGGTGGCCGGCCGGCGCCTGATCGACCATGTCCTCGACGACCTAGCCGTCGGCTGGCGACAGCTCGGACGCACCGTGGTGGTGGCGCCCAGCGCGCTCGACGTGCCCGACTGGGCGCTGCAGACCCTGGAGGACCCGCCCGGCGGCGGCCCGGTCGCCGGTATCTTCGCGGGGCTCGCCGCGCTGCAGTCGGCCGACGACGACCGCGTCCTGGTGCTGACCTGCGATGCACCGAAGGCGGCCCGGCTGGCCCCGCTGCTGGTGGCCGCGGCACAGGCGAACCCGGACGCGGACGGCGTGCTGGCGTTCGCCGATGGCCGAGCCCAGTATCTGCTGGCGGCCTACCGGGTTGGGGCGCTGCGCACCGGTCTGCGGCTGATCCGTCCCAGCGGTGACGCCCACGGTGCGTCGATGCACCGGCTGGTGGCCGCACTGGGGACCATCGAGTTGACGGTGCCGGCCGGGCTTGCCACCGACCTGGACGACCAGGTGGCCGTGGCCCGCTGGCTCGGCGACAACCCTCAGTGATCCCCGGCGTCCAACTGCTCGATCAGGTGTTCCAGCACCGAGCCGAGGACGGCGACGGCGTCCCTGACCCCGCCGGGTGAGCCGGGGGCGTTGACGACCAGGCAGGCGCCGGGTTGGCGTCCCGAGACGCCGACCAGCCCACGGGAGAGCATGGACGCCTGGGCCAGGCCCAGCCCGCGCTGGCGGATCTGCTCGGCCAGACCGGGCAGTTGCGCAGCAAGCAACGGTTCGGTCGCCTCCGGCGTCCAGTCGGTGGGGCTGATGCCGGTGCCGCCGGCGGTGAGGATCAGCCGCCGGCCGGCCGCGATGGCCTCGGTGATGGCGGCCCGGACCGGTTCGACGCCATCGGGTACCACCACCACCTGGTCGACCCGCACGCCCTGCGAGGTCAACAGGTCGCGGGCCAACGGGCCGGAGACGTCCGCCCGCTCGCCGGCGGCGCATCGATCGGAGACGGTGATCACTCGGGCGGTGATCGCGCCGTTCATGAGGCCAGCTCCGGGCTCGAAATGGACACCGGCACGTTCGCGCCCTGACCTTGCGCACGCAGCGCCGCCCGCACCTTCTCGGTGCTGGCAGCCAGCTCAGCGTGGCTGGCGTCCTTGCGAGCGTTCGCGAAGCTCAACTGGGCCTCCCCCCAAGCGGGCAGGACGTGCAGGTGCAGGTGCGCCACCTCGAAGCCGGCGATGATCAGCGCAGCCCGCGGCGCCTCGAACGCCTGCTCCTGCGCGCGTCCGATGATCTTCGCCACGCGTGCGAGGTGGGCCAGCAGGTCGTCGTCGGCCTGGGTGAACGCGGGCACCTCGTCGCGGGGCACGACGAGCAGGTGCCCGGCGCTGATCGGCTCGATCGTGGCGAAGGCCACGCAACGGTCGTCCGCCCAGGCGAACAACCCGGAGAACTCACCACTGATGATCTTGGAGAAGACGGAAGCCATGCGTCCATGGTTCCACGCGGCGCACAAGTTGGGCAGATATCGGCCGCCAATAGCGCTGTCACGGCGTCTTGCCTGATAGGACACGCCTAGACTGTGCACGTGAATACCAACGACGTGGGGCCCGCCAACATGGCCCATTCGAAACTGTCGGTTATCGGCGCGGGCTCGGTCGGTAGCTCCATCGCCTATGCGTCCCTGATTCGCGGATCAGCCCGTCAAATCGCGCTGTACGACATCGACCAGACCCGGGTCGAGGCCGAGGTCCGCGACCTCGCCCACGGAACCCAGTTCACCCCGACCGAGTGGGTCATGGGCGGCTCAGACATGTCGGTGCTGAAAGACTCGTCGGTGATCGTCATCACCGCCGGAGCCCGACAGAAGCCCGGGCAGAGCCGGATGGAACTTGCCGCGCAGAACGCTGGGATCATGGCGAAGCTGGTTCCCCAGATGCTCGAGCAAGCCCCCGATGCAGTGCTGGTGATGGTCACCAATCCGTGCGATGTGCTCACCGTGGTGGCCCAGCAGGTTTCCGGGTTGCCCGTTGGACGAGTGCTGTCCACTGGCACGTTGCTGGACACCTCCCGGCTGAGGTGGGCGATCGCCCGACGCGCCGGGGTGTCACTGTCCAACGTGCACGCCGCGATGATGGGCGAACACGGCGACACCGAGTTCGCCCTCTGGTCGTCCGCCACGATCGCCCAGATCCCGATCCGTGACTGGACCAACCCTGATGGCGAGCGGGTCTTCAGCGAACAGTCGCTGGCGCAGATCGCCTATGACACGGTGCACGCCGCCTACTCGATCATCGAGGGCAAGGGCGCGACCAACTACGCGATCGGTCTGGCCGCAGCACGATTGGTGGAGGCCATCCTGGGTGATCAGCACAAGATCTGGCCGCTGTCGAGTGTGCTGACCGATTACCTCGGGGTCTCCAACGTCGCCTTGTCGGTTCCGACCATGGTCGGCCCGAACGGTGTCCAGCGGGTCTTCGACTTCCCGATGGACGCCCACGAGATCAGCCTGCTGCACAGGTCAGCCGCGGCGATCCGATCGAGCCTGGACTCCCTTGGCTACTAGTTCAGCACTCAGCTACTAGTTCAGCGCTCAGACGGTGCCGGCGTACCCAAAGCCGTCCGCCCGCGTCGGGGTTCGAGGACCGCGTTCCAGCATGGACGTGTCGTCCGCGAGCGTACCGATCACGTGGGCGGACGCTTTGCCGTTGATCTCCAGTGCGACCGCGCTGAGGTTGGCGAGGGTGTCGTTCGGCCCGTGATAGTCGGGGTCGTACTCCCGGTTGCGTTGTCCGCCGAAGATGGCCTCCTCCGCTGCCGACTTGGCGTCACCGGCCCCGGCGAACAGGCCCCCGACCGGTACCCCGGACGGCATGAACGCAGCGTGGTCGGAGCTGCTGCGCATCTCGATGTCCACCCAGGCTTGGCCGATAGCGTCGAAGTAGGACGTGTAGAGCCGCTTCAGGTCGGCCGAGCCGGTCGGCAAACCCTCGTTCGGGAAGGTGGCACCGTCGCCGTCGTAGACGCCTATCACGTAGTTGGGTGATGCGATCATGTCGACGTTGACGTAGGCGGCCAACCGGTCGATGACCGCGGGGTCGGCGGCGACCAGACCGTTCACCCAATGAGTTGAGCCGAGCAGGCCCCATTCCTCCCCGCTCCACCAGGCGAATCGCACCTTGTTGTGGGGCACAGCCCCGAGTTGCGCCAGTTGCAGCGCCGTCTCCAGTAGGACGACCGAGCCGGACCCGTTGTCGTTGCTGCCGGGGCCTTCCGGGACGCTGTCGAGGTGGGCTCCGGCCATCACGACTTCCTGTCCGTCACCACCACGGGTCTCGGCGAAAAGGTTGAAAGTCTCGAAACTCTCGATGCGTTGCTCGAACGTGAAGCTCAGCGCCACTTCGCCGTCTGCGAGTTGCCGGCGCAGCCGGTCGCCCTCGGATCGGGTGACACCGGTGATCGGGACGTACTCAGGACGCATGCCGTCGAGGGTGCCGTAAAGGCCGGCGTCGCGGTTGTTGGTGACGATCACCATGGCCGCGCCGGCGGCGGCAGCGACCCGGTTGATCTGCTCGAAGCTGCAGCCCCCGCGTTCCACCAAGGCGAACTGGCCGGCCACTGCCGGGTCCCAGTCGGCCCCTTGGCAGCCGTCCCCGCGTGCCGGCTCGACCAGCCGACCGCTGATGCCCTCGGTGGGGGTGCCCGGCGAGAAGGACAACGGGACCTGGTTGATGACTCGGCCGTGGGCGTCGGCCAGCCTTGAGTCGCCGGGGTGTGGACGCTGGATGGTGAAGGGTTGGCGTTGCACCTCGTAGAAGCCGGTGGCCAGCAGCTGCTCTTCGATGTGCGCGGCGGCCGCCGCGTATCCCCGGCTGCCGGCTGCCCGGGTGCCGTCGGCAGCCATGGTGATCTGCTCGAGCTCGCGCAGCTGCGCAACCAGGGCTTCGCCGGTCACCGCGTCCGCCAGTGCCGCACCGGTGCTGGTGGCCGGGGTGGAAGTCGCCGTGGCCATGCTGGCAGGGGAAAGCGGGGCGCTGTTGCGGCCCGCGGCACCCGGGTCGAAGACCCCGCACGCAACCAGTAGCAGCGCGCTGCCGACTATGCCAGCTGCGCGGCCTCGTCTGCGCCAGTTGCTCATCCGGCCTCCCGGGTTCGATCGTCCGCCGTCCACAGTAGCGGTGACCCCATTAGGGTTGAGCAATGAAACGTCCCCTGCAGATCATCTTGGCAGGCCTGGTACTCATCGTCGGGCTGCTCACCTTCTGGAACCGGATGCGCGCCCGGGCGGAGGCTGACCTGTGGGCCGAGGCCACCGACGATTTGTGAGCGCGGGATCGGGGCTCAGCCACCCAGCTTGATCTCCTCGCGCGTCAGGGCCATCCAGTCGAGTCGCAATTCATGGTTGATGCCGGTCACGACCAACTGCTCGGGATTGCGTGGCGCCTGCACCGAGGGCGCGTCGTAGCGCGGATACTGGGCGTCCACCAAGCGTCTGTTGACTCGGAAGTCACCCTTCCAGACCAGCTCGAATCCGCCGATGGGGCTGGCCAGCGACAGTCGGTGCCCGTTCAACGACAGCCGGCTCTGCTTCAGCTCGCGCAGGAAGTCGGCCAGTGACGAGAACTCCTCGTCGTCGGCCATCACCACGGCATACCCGGTCTGGCTGCCCCGCTGAACGATCTCGGTCTCGCTGATCTGCTCGAAGTGATGGCTGGCGACGATGCCGATGTAGGACTGGCCGCGACGACCGGCAACCCAGGTGGGTCCCAGCCGGGTCTGGTCGAACAGTACGAACGGGAAGTGGATATGCACCAGTTCTTGCCGCCGCCCCTCGAACTTGCCCTTGCGTTGCTGCAGGTCGTACTGGGCCAGCAGCACGTTGTAGTGCTGGGCAATGTCAGGATTGATGCCGTTGCCCACCCACAGGCCGGGACTCGCCAACCGCGACTCCTGGAGCAGTTCGGTGGCTCCCGGGTGGTTGCCGAAGACGTCGATGCCACCGGGCATGGACGCATGCCACAGGTGCTGCTGGTCACCGAACCCACCCGGCTGGTAGCGCTGCACACTGCTCAGCAGGTAGTTGCTGGTGGCCAACGTCTGCACGTTGGCACGGTGCAGCGCCGCCCCCATGGTGATCGGATTCAGTGCGAGCAGGGTTGGGGTCAGCGCGCGGTCGGGTAGCCGCCTGAAGCGGCGTAATGGCGCCAGGAGGCGGTGCTCCAGTTCCAGGGCGCGCATCAAGCGCATCGACTCAACGATGGTCTCCGGGGTGGTCACCGCCTGCATTCCCCACCAGAAGCGGGTCAGCTCGAGCCCCTGCGTCCTCGGGAACTGTGGATGAGCCCTGAGCTCGGAACGCACTTCGTTCGCGTCCAAACCCATCGAGCTTGTCACCCGGCGCACCGGCTGGTCGCGCGCAATCTCGCGGATCGCCGCAGGCACCTCGTACTGCTGCCGTGCGACGAAGAGGCTGGACAGGGCCTCGATGTCTGGCTCCGGCGGGTCGTCCCCGAAGGCCGACGCCCAGATCGGCGCCATCTCGGCACGCTCGGGGTGCATGACCTGCTCTGTGTAAGCACGTCCCATGCTGGGCGCGAATCGGCCCCGGAAACTGTGCAGCGCCACATCGGTCAGTGCCACATCGGCGATCATGGACGCTGCCCGCGCCAGCGTCTCGTCCTCGGCATGGTCGACGAGCATCGCGAGGGCCGCGAGGTCGAAGGCGAGGTAGGTGTTGGACAGCCACTCGCTGAAGCCGAAGCGGAAGCGGTCGGACATCCACAGCATCAGTTGGCCCTGCGCACCGCGCATATGGCGCGCTCCGGTGCGTCCGTCGTTCTGGAAGACCTGATCGGGGAAGAGTTGCCCGGCCAAGTACTCGGCGGTCGCCGCGGTGATCTGATGGTTCTCGGTCCACAGCGGCATCGAATCCTGGCCCGGCTCAAGCAGGGAAAAGCGGAAGTTGAGCACCGACTCGCGCGCCCGGGCATGGAGCGCGGCGGGCAGGTCGCCGCACAGCATGCACTTGAGCAGCAGAAGGACGCGGTGGTCTGCCAGGTAGAGCCGGGCGTCCACGAAGTCGATCAACCGGCGTACATAGCCGGTCTCCAATCCGCCCGCGCCAAAGACGGGCCATGGCTTTGCACGGCGCTCGCCGGCCTGTTGAATCGTCATCTGCGGTATCCCCGGGGGCTCATTGCTTGCTGTCTTGACGCTAGCATCCTCGACCGACAACGTCGCTCGCCCCGGTGGGGGTATTCCTGAGGATCCTTGACCGTCACCCACACCAGCAGACGCTGAGCGGCCATCTACATTGGAACAATGGATCTGGGACCAGGCCTCGACGACTTGCCGCTCGATGAAGAGCCAGTCGACGACGTGTCCTCAATGGTGAGCTGGTTCGACCTGGTAGTTGCGCTGGTTCTGACCGTCTGTACCGCCTTCTGGGGCGATCTGCTCGGCCGGGGCCCGCTGCGCGACGACTACCTGGCGTCCGTGGTCACCTCCATCGGATTGGTCATGCCGCTGGCGCTGCGGCGCCGGAACCCGCTGATCATGACTGGGCTGATGACCGTCGCCGGGATGGCCCAGGCCTGGCTGGTCGCCACGCCCACCTGGGCGTTGATCGCGGTGCCGATCGCCTGCTATTCGGTGGCGCGTTGGGTGGCCGGATACAGCTCACGGCTGGTTGTGGTCTCCGGCGGGCTCGGCTCCATCGTCGGGCCACTGCGCTGGACCAGCATCGGCCCCGCCAAGTTGGACCACTCCCAACTGCTGTCGGGGGTTGCACCGCTGATGGCGCTGTGTCTGGCTTGGGTGGTGATCCCCTACCTGCTGGGACGCCGCGACCGCGAGACAGCCATCGCCCGCCACGATCACGAGAAGGCAGCGCGGGAACGCTACCGGGCGGAACTGGCCAGACGCGACCAGCAGACGAGAGCGGCGGAGACCAGGGTGCGCAACGAGATCGCACGCGAGTTGCACGATGTGGTCGCCCACTCGCTGGGGGTCATCATCGTGCAGGCCAACGGCGGCAAGGCGCTGGCTCGCAAGCATCCGGAGGCAGCTGCCGAAGTCCTGGACACGATCTCCGAGACCGGACGCGAAGCCCTCGCCGAGATGCGCCGCATCGTCGGTGTGCTGCGGGCCGATCCCGACGCGCCGGATAGCGCCGAGTATCAGCCGGCCCCCGGTCTGGCCGACATCCCCGCCATGGTGGCGAAGGCAGGAGACCACGTCCAACTCTCGATCACCGGCGTCCAGCCAACAGTCAGCGCGGCGCTGGGGGTGACGGTCTACCGGGTGGTGCAGGAGGGGCTGACCAACGTCCTCAAGCACGCCGGCCCACAGGCGCGCGCCACCGTGACACTCATCTACCAACCCAATCTCATCAGCGTCGAGGTCGCCGACGACGGCCAATCCGGGGGCAGCAACGACCGGCAGGCCAACCCGCAAGTCGGCTCCGGCTACGGGTTGCAGGGTATGGCGGAGCGAGTGTCTGCTATGGGCGGCGAGATGACGGCCCATCCGCTCAGTGGTGGCGGCTGGGTGGTGCGGGCTGCGCTGCCGACAACCGGCACCACCTCCCACAGCGGTCAGTTGATCGGCAAGAATGGTACCCAACACCAACCACGTGGCCCAGAACAGAAGGTGGTCGAAGATGACTGAACCCTTGACGGTCTTCCTCGCGGACGACCAGTCCCTGGTGCGCAGCGGGTTCCGGATGCTGATCGACGCCGAGGACGACATGGTGGTCGTCGGAGAGGCCACCAACGGACTTGGCGCGGTCACCGCGCTGACCGCTCGTCCGGCCAACGTGGTGCTGATGGACATCCGGATGCCCGAGATGGACGGAGTGGAGGCCACCCGTCGCATCGTGGCCGCGGGCCTGCCCACCAAGGTGCTGGTGCTGACCACGTTCGATCTGGACGAGTACGTCTTCGCTGCGCTGAAGGCGGGGGCCTCCGGTTTCATGCTGAAGGATGCCCGGCCCGACGACCTGCTGAGCGCGATCCGTGCGGTCGCGGCTGGAGACGCGGTGGTGGCGCCCAGCGCCACCCGCAGGCTGCTGCAACAGGTGGTGCCGAAGCTGCCGGACGTGCCGGGACACGACAGCTCGCGTCTCGACGTGCTCACCGACCGCGAGCGGGAGGTGCTGGTCGAGATCGCCCGAGGCGCCACCAATTCGGAGATCGCCGCAAATCTCTTCATGGCCGAGGGCACGGTGAAGACCCACGTGGGACGCCTGCTCAGCAAGCTGAACGCCCGCGACCGGGTCGGCCTGGTGCTGATCGCCTTCGAAACCGGCTTGGTCGACTGAATCCTCGACGGTGGTGGTCGTGGGCCGGCCCCGACTAGTCTGATGCCATGGCCGCTGAACACGTCGCACTTTTGGGTCCGGGGAAGATGGGGGCCCCGATGGGTCAGAACCTCATCAAGGCAGGTCATCTGCTGACCGTCTGGGCACGCCGCCCCGAATCGGCCGCCAGCCTGGTCGACGCGGGAGCGAGCTACCAACCGGTGCCCCGCGAACTGGCCTCCAACGACGTGATCATCGACATGCTGCAAGACCTCACCCAGCTCGAACCGCTGCTGACCGGCCCGGACGGCCTGCTGGCGGGGGTCACCGAGCCCACCCTGCTCGTGGTCAGCTCTACGGTGGCGCCGCAAGACGTGCGCACCTTGGCGGCCCGCGTCGACCGCGAGACCAACGGCCTGCTGAGCGTGGTGGACGCCCCGGTCAGTGGCGGCGAGGCCGGAGCCCAGAGCGGCACGCTGTCGATCATGGTCGGTGGCGACGAGGACGACGTCGCGCAAGCGATACCCGTGTTGCAGGCCTGCGGCACCCCGGTGCACTGCGGCCCGCTGGGTGCCGGCGAGGTGGTCAAGGCGTGCAACCAGATGGTCGTGGGCATCACCATGGCGGCCCTTGCGGAGGCGGCGCTCATCGCCGAGGGCGCCGGCGTCGACGTGGGGCTGATGTTCCAGATGTTGTCGAAGGGCTGGGGCGCCAGCGCGGTCTTGAATGCCAAACACCGCAAGGTCATCGATCGAGACTATTCGAACACCGGTGCAGCGAAGTTCATGGTGAAAGACCTGAAGATCGCACTGTCGGAGGCTGCGCAGGCGTCCCGGACGCTGCCCCTCAGCACCGAAGCCCTGGCCATCTACCAAGGGCTCGTCGAGGCAGGTTTGGGCGACGATGACCTGGCTGTCGTCCACAAGTACCTTGCGGAACAGACTGCCGACTAACGTCAGCGCAGCTCGTTGCCGGTTTGCAGGGCATCGCGGACGGCGCGCAGCTCGTCCAACGCCTGCCGACGCATCTTGGGCCGGGCTCGGTCGATCTGCAGTGAGGTGCTGATCGAGAAGTCCTGGGCGAACTTCCCCTCCCGGTGCACCAGCATGCCCAAGCCCAACACATTCGGGTGGGTCTCGCCCTCGTCGACGGCGAAGCCGTCAGCGCGAACACGTTCGATCTTGGCCATCAATTCGGTCAGGCTCGACGTGGATTTCGGCGTCCACTTCGGGAAGGCGCTGTCGTCCGGATAGAGTTCGGCGAGTTCGTCATCGCTCAGTTGTGCGAGCAGGATCGTACCGGCCGCGGTGATGGCTGCAGGAAACCGGTCACCGACGCTGCCCGTGACCGGCAGCGGTGGACGTCCGGTATGCCGGGCTATGAAGGTGACGTCACGTCCCGCGAGCAGCCCGAGGTGGGCGATCTCGTCACGCAACATCGGCGAGGCAGCGAGTTGGCGCTTGAAGTCGCTGACCACGTCGATCCCGCGAAGGAAGCCGCCGGCAGGTCCCAGTACGCCGACATCAAGTTCGTAGGTGTTGTCAGTGCGGCTGACCAGGCCTGCTGCCTCGAGCGAAGTCATTATCGCCAGGGTCGACGACTTGGCCAACCCGAGCGCCGAAGCTATCTGCGTCAACGACCAGCCGTCTGGACGGCTGGCCACCAAATTTAGGATGGCCGCCGCGCGGGAGACCGAGGGAGACCCACGCGGCGGCACCTTCACCAACGGTTGTTCGTTCACTGGAGTCACCAGACTGGTTGTCCGGGCCCAGCCTGGCAGCTAGGCCTGCGCTTCGCCGAGTGCCACCAGGACCTTGCCGGAGACTTGGGAGTCCTTGGCGATGGCAAATGCCTCAAGGGCTTGGTCGACGCCGATCACATGGGTGATCACTTCGGCGACGTCAGGGGCCTCCGCAATCATCGCGATGGCCTCGTCCACCTCGTTGTCGAAGCGCATGGTGCCTACCCAGGTCAGCTCCTTCTGGCTGAGCGGGGCCAGCGCCACCGAGACCGGGGTGCCTGGGAACATGCCGATCTGGGCGATCCGGCCGCGCGGCTTCGCTGCCTGCAGGCAGGACGTCACCGCGGGAGCAGCCGCCGAGCACTCGAGGATCACATCATAGGCGTTCTCGGGCAGCTTGTCGTTGATGACGTTGATGACCTCGTCGGCACCGACCTTCTTGGCTCGCTCCAGCGGGCCGTCCAGCACGTCCGAACAGGTCAGGTGCGCGGCCCCACGCTGCTTCGCGGCGAAGCCGGCCAGCAGTCCGATCGGGCCGGAACCCGAGACGAGCACCTTGGCGCCGCTCAGGTCACCGATCATGTTGATGCCGTGCAGCACGACCCCGAGCGGCTCGACCAGCGCTGCCGTCCGGGTCGAGACCGACTCGGGCAGCAGGCGGATCATGTCACGGTTGACCAGCATGTACTCGGCCATCGCACCCTGGGTGTGCGGCCAGGTGGATGCACTACCCAGGTAGGAGCCGCCAGGACGCAGGTGGCGCAGGTTCTCCATGCCCGGCTGATCCGGCCCGAAGGTGGCCGGATGCAGCGTGATCGGGGTGCCCGGCGCCCACTCGCCCTGCGGGTCCAGGTCGATGTGGCCCGACATTTCGTGGCCCGGGATCAACGGCTCACGGATGACGAAGGTGCCGTTGGCGCCGTTGAAGTAGTAGTGCAAGTCGGAACCACAGATGCCGACATACTCGACGGCGATGCGTACTTGGCCCGGACCGGGCTCGGGAACCGGGACATCAGCGATCTCCAGGTCTTCCTTGCCTTTGATGTAGACGGCTTTCATGACAACCAGATCCTCTCGGGTTCAGCGGACGGCCAAGTTGCTAGGCCCCATAGATGAGACCCGCCGCCCGCGGCAGGGCCAATGACAGTTCAGGCACGTACTGGATGACGAGCAGCATCAAGATCAGCGCGCCGAAGAACGGCATCAGCGGCCCGATGACCTCCTCGACCTTCTTGCCGGCCACTCGGGCACCGACGAACAGCACCGGCGCCGACGGCGGGGAGATGACCGCGATACACATGTTGAAGATCATCATCATGCCCAGGTGCACCGGATGGATGCCGTACTGGACGGCGATGGGCAGGAAGATCGGGGTGAAGATCAGCACTGCCGGGGTCGCGTCCAGCGGGATGCCGATGACCAGCAGGATCACCATCATGATCGCCAGGAAGACCACTGGCGAATCGGTGAACTCGGTCAGCCAGTTGCCGATCAGGTCGGGGATGCCCGAGAAGGTCATGGCGAAGCTCATGATCGACGACAGGCCGATCAGGAAGATCACCACGGAGCTGGTGCGGGTCGCCGACAGCAGAATCCGCGGCAGGTCCTTGATGCCGATGGTGCGGTAGATGAAGGACAGGACCAGTGCGTAGAGCACTGCCACCGCGGCACCTTCGGTCGGGGTGAAGAAGGCCGAGAACAGGCCCGGGATACCGACGATGCCGATGATGACGACCACGATCAGGCCGAGGCTCGGCAGAGCCCCCCACAGCGAGGCCAAGAACTCGCCCATCTTGGGGAAGCCTTTGCCCTTGAGCTCGGGACGCTTGCGGGCATAGAAGTAGACCAGCACCATGCAGGTCAGGCCCCACAGAATGCCCGGGATGTACCCGGCGAGGAAGAGGGCGCCGACCGAGGCCTGCGAGACCAGGGCGTAGACGATGGTGGTGTTGGACGGCGGGATCAGCATGCCGGACGGGGCGGAGGCCACGTTGACGGCGGCGGCGAAGCCCATGTCGTAGCCGTCCTTCTGCTCTTCGGGAGCCATGATCGCGCCGACTGCCGAGGCGCCGGCGAGCGCCGAACCGGAAATGGCACCGAACAACATGTTGGCCAGCACGTTGGTCTGGGCCAGCGCGCCCGGCATCGGGCCGGTCATCGCTTTGGCGAGCCCGATCAATCTGGACGCGATGCCACCTTGGTTCATGATGGCACCCGCTAGGACGAACAGTGGGATGGCCAGCAGCGCGAAGGAGTCGATGCCGTTGTAGATCTTCTGGGCGGAAGTGAAGATGCCCGAGTCATGCCCCATCAGGATGACCAGGCAGACTGCGGAGGGTAGGCCGATGGAGACCGACACCGAGACACCGATCGCCATCAGGCCGAACATGCCCACCACCAGGATGATGGCTACAAGTCCTGCTTCGTTCATGTCAGATGCCCTCTTCCTGCAGGGTGGAGATGTCGATGTCTTCCTCGTTGACGATCTTCACCTCTGAGGTCACCGCGTGGACGATGTGCAGGATGCAATAGATCGTGATGAGGGTGCCGCTGATCGGCAGGATCAGGTACAACATGCCTTGCTTGAAAGGCAACAACTCGACGGTCTGGTCCATCGCGGACGACGCCAGCTCCCCACCACCCCAGATCATTACCCAGATCGCGAAGAAGGCCACGATGCTGTGGGCCAGCACCTCGAAGATCTTGACCACGAAGGCAGGGAACTTGCGGACCAGGAAGTCGATGGCCACGTCGTCGTTCTCACCGATGACGTAGGCAGCCCCGATGATGCCCTGCCAGATGAAGATGACGCGGGCCATCGCCTCGGTCCAGGCATTGCCACCCACAGTGAATCGCGCCACGACCTGGAAGGTCACCAAGAGCACCAGCAGCGCGAAGAGAATGATGCAGAACCAGCGGAGGAGTACGTCTAGCGCACCCTGGAATGTCTTAAGGGCTTTCATCTGAGCCTCTGTTTCATCATTGATCGTTTCGTTCTTCGGTGAACGTGTCGGCTTACGGCGTACCGTACCCCGGCTCCCGGGTCTTCCGCACCCGGGAGCCGGAGTCAGCTGTCAGCTGTCAGCCGGCAGGATGCGCCGCGTTGGCTTCCTGGATCGCCGCGTAAAGGGTCTTGCGAACATCGTTCGCGTTGACCGTCTCATCGACGAGCGGCTGGACGCGCTCCTTGAAGGCGGCCGTGTCGACGTCATCGTTGAACTGCGCGCCGATCGACTTGGAGCTGTCGATCGATTTCTTGATGAAGTCCTGGAAGCCGTCGTCTGCCATCTTCTGGATCTCGGGCACCAGGTCGAGCAGAGCCTGGCGGTCTGCCTCCGGCATGGTGTTCAGGGCCTTGGAGCTGATCAGCAGGTAGTCCGGGATCATCAGGTGACGAGTGTAGGAGTAGAACTTGGCCACTTCGTCGTGCTTGAGTGCGTTGTAGACGGTCTCGTTGTTCTCGGCACCGTCGAGGACGCCGGTCTGCAGCGCGGAGTAGACGTCGCCCTGGCCCATCGGGGAGGCGACTGCGCCCATGAGCTCGATCATCCGAACCTGCGAGTCGGACTGCTGGACGCGGATCTTCATCCCGGTCAGGTCATCGGGGGTGCGAACCGCCTGCTTGCTGTTGTAGATGTTGCGCACACCGGCGAACAGCGCCGCAAGCACGGTGATGTTCTTCGACTCCTCAACAGACTTGAACAGGTCAGCGTTCAGTTCCGTGTCGCGGAAGATCTGATGTTGCGCATCGACCGAATCGAACATGTAGGGCAGGTTGTAGACGGCGAAGTCCTTGTTGAAGCCCTCCATCACCGGGCCGCCGACGTACATGAGTTCGACGGTGCCATTGGACAGATTCTGGATGACATCGGACTGGGTGCCCAACTGCTCGTTCGGGTAGACCTTGATGGAGTAACGACCGTCGGTCGCCTCCTCCAGCCTCTTGCCGAACTCGACGCCCGCCTTGTACTGCGGGTGCTGGTCGGTTTGGTTGAAGGCCAGCTTGAACACGATCTGTTCGCCGCTGCCACCGTCGGTCGCCGGCGTACTGCCACTGGAAGAGCCGCCGCCACCACAGGCGGCCAGACCGAGCGATACCAGACCGACAACGCCGGTCAAAATCACCTTGGACAACTTCATTGGTGTACCTCCTTGGTACTGAAACCCTCGGGCGGAAGTGCCCCGCGTCCCGCTGGCACAGACGCCTCGCCGGGACGCCGTCATCTCGACTCGTACGCCAAACTGAACGCCGTTCAGTTTGATGAAGCGAGTCTAGAAATTGCTGTGGGTGCCGGTCAAGGAACCTTGGCAACCGAGCAACAACGGTGACCAGATCGTGACTATGCCTTGACTGCACGGGGGGCGCAAAGGTCCGGGCCCCCGCAGCGGGGACCCGGACCTGCAATCGGACTAGGTCAGAAGGTCACTTGGCGGGATTCGCCGCGTTGGCCTGCTGGACGAGATCGTAGAGGCCCTTGCGGACATCGTTCTCATTGACCGACTCGTCGACCAGCGGCTGGACGCGCGCCTTGAAGGCCGCGGTGTCGACGTCGTCATTGAACTGCGCACCGATCGAGGTCGCGTGATCGATCGACTTCTGGGTGAAAGCGGCGAAGCCGTCGTTGGCGATCTTCTGGATCTCGGGCACCAGGTCCTTAAGAGCCTGCTGGTCCTCGGCCGACATGGCGTTCAAGGCCTTGGTGCTGATCAACAGGTAGTCCGGAATGATCAGGTGGCGGGTGTAGGAGTAGTACTTGGCGACCTCACTGTGCTTCAGGGCGTCCCAGGTGACCTCGTTGTTCTCGGCGCCGTCAAGCACGCCGGTCTGCATTGCGGAGTAGGTTTCGCCGTTGTTCATGGGGGACGCGACGGCACCCATGAGCTCGATCATGCGCACCTGGGAATCGGACTGCTGGACGCGGATCTTCAAACCGTTCAGGTCTTCCGGGGTGCGAACCGCGTGCTTGCTGTTGTAGACGTTGCGGACACCTGCATTCACTCCTGCCAGCACGGTGATCTGCTTGTTCTCCTCGATCGAGGTGAACAGCGGATCCAGTGCCTCGTACTCCGACAGCACGGCGAGCTGGGCGTCCACCGAGTCGAAGACATAAGGCAGGTTGAACACGACGAAGTCCTTGTTGAAGCCCTCAAGCACCGGGCCGCCGACCCACATCAACTCGACGGTGCCGTTCGACAGGTTCTGGATGACGTCTGCCTGCCCGCCCAGCTGCTCATTCGGGTACACCTTGACTGAGTAACGGCCCTCGGTGACCTCTTCGAGCCGCTTGCCGAGCTCGACGCCGGCCGCGTACTGCGGATGCTGGTCGGTCTGGTTGAACGCGAGCTTGAAGACCTTCGTTTCGCCGGAGCCGGCAGAGCTGCCGCCGCTCGAGGAGCCGCCACCGCACGCGGCCAAGCCCAGTGTCACCAGGCCGATCGCGCCGGTCAAGAGCAACTTGGACATCTTCATCAGTTACGTGCCTCCTTGTACGGATCCGCGGGCGGATCGGTGGAGCAGCTGTGCTCCCGGGAATGTCTTTGACGCCAATCACCAAGTCAGTGGATTGACGCTGGCAGTCTATGAAGGCCCCGAAGGACCGGTCAAGGCAATCATGGCAATCGCAACACAACGGTGACCGAAGGCATGCGAGTTGCCTAAGAACTTCTTGCTTTGGTCATGGCTGGCGTAGATTATTCACAAGGCCTAGGGGGTTGTTGGGGGTGACCAGCAGCCCCCTAGTGCTTGACGCAGCCTCTTGGTCAGGAAATCGGACAGGTCGCCTGTCTCGCCATCGCGTCCACCACGACTGACCTCCAAGGACGGCAGGCTCGGCTGCAGCCGGACGCCCGTGATGCGCTCCCGCAGCCCTCCGGGCATCGTCAGGATGTAGTAGCCGCCGTCCTCGCCGATCGCCACGGTCTGATTGACCTTGATGTACCAGCCCATCTTGTCGGTGCGCGCCGTGCCGCCACTGGACAAGCGCATCCGCAGCGGCTCGGACCGGATGCCCCGATCCCGGGCCTGAGTGATGAACTGGTCGATCAACTGCTGCGCGACCGCTGCCTCACGGTTCGCGGCCGTCCGCGCCATTTCGGCCTTACGTAGTGCGTCGGCACGGCGCGACCCTGCTTCAGGTGACTCGTCTGGGGGTTCCGTCGAGCTGGCGGACGCATCGGCCTGATACATGGATGATCCTTCGTTGGACTGACTCCACAATACCCGAGGGTCCAAGACCAACCTGGGCGTCGGTTGGGCCTAACATGTGGCGCGTGGATGCCCTGCGCCGACTGGCCCAACTCCTGCGGCACCCGGCGTTCCGGCGCTTGGTGGCGGTGCGGACGCTGTCGCAGGGCGGGGACGCGGTTGTGCAGGTCGGCATGGCCGCCTACATCTTGTTCAGCCCGCAAACGCAGCCCAACGCGTGGGCGATCGCCGCGGTGATTGCGCTGGTCATGCTGCCCTTCTCGGTGGTCGGGCCCTTCGTCAGTCCGATCCTTGACCGGTTCCCCAGGCAGCGCATCGTGGTCGTCTGCGACCTGATCCGCCTCGTGCTGGCCATCGCCAGCTTCGTGGTCGTCGTCAGCGGCGGTGCAGCCGGTTCTCGGCAGGTCCTGCTGTTCGGTTTGTTGCTGGTCATCCTCGGGCTGAACCGCCTGCAGTTGGCCGCCCTCGGCGCCGGCATGCCGCACACCGTGGCCGCGAACGAGTACCTCGAGGCAGCCGCGATCATGCCGATGGTAGGTCCGATCTCGGGCATGATCGGCGGGCTGCTGGCCGGTGGGTTGCGGCTGGCGTCGGGTCGGCTGCTGTCTCCCGCCTGGGCCGACAGCCTGGTCTTCGCCTTGGCTGCGGTGATGTTCGCCGCCGCGGCGCTGGTGGCGGCCCGCTTCGGGGGACACCGGCTCGGACCGCACGCCGGGGAGATCCGAAGCACCTGGGCCGATGTCTGGACCGGTTTGTCGGTCGGGGTGCGAGAGCTGTGGCATGCCCGGCCGGCGTTCGTCGGGGTCGGCATGGTCTTTGGTGCCCGGATCGGCTATGGCGTCTTGATGACCATGGTCATCCTGCTCTACCGTCACTATTTCGGCTCGGACGAGAACCTTGAGTCGGTCATGGTCGAGATGGGGGTGTGGTTCCTTGTCTCGGGGGCGGGTTTTGCACTATCCGGCCTGGTGGCCACGCCAAGCGCCGCCCGCCTCGGAGTCCGGCTCACCCTGCTGGGCAGCTTGGCGTTGGCCGGCCTGGCGCAGCTGATCCCCGCTGGAGCGCTGACGCGCCCGGCCCTGTTGGGGGCAGGTTTCCTGCTCGGATTGTTCCTGCAGTCGGTCAAGATCTGCGGCGACACCCTGACGCAGGCGCACATCTGCGACCAGGTGCGCGGCCGGGTGATGGTGATCTACGACATCGTCAACAACCTGGGTCTCGTGGTGGGGGCCGTGGTGGCGGCGGCGACGTTGCCGGCTGATGGCAATTCTTGGCCGACCTTGGTCGCATTGGCCGGTTGGTACTTCCTGCTCGCGGCGGTCTTCGCACTACTCAGCCGTGGCCAGACGGCGTCCTACAACCGCGGCACCGTGCTGGCCGACGGCGGGGGCGGGTCATAGTCCGCCGCCACCCCCGGCGCGCCCGTCAGGCGCGGCGCAGGCGTGCGCGTCCCTCGACGACTTCTTGCAGAAGGGTGACCGTCTCGTCGGCCAGGTCGATGCCCTGCATCCGCGCCCGCCGGGTGAGCTGCAGGACGAGCCGGTCGACCTGGGCCCGATCGCCGCTGGCGTGTGCGATCTGAATCTGGACTCCAAGCAGCAGTTCGTCGTCAGGTGCGGCGGCTTGGGCGCGGTCGACCGCCCATTGCGCCAGCTCAAAGTTACCGACCGCGACTGCCCGGCGGCCGAGGACGACGGCGCAGTCTCTGATGGTGCCGCAGATGTCCGCCCGCAACTGCTCGGCCCAATGCCATTGGCCTGGCGCCGCGTCCGCCATGGGAGCACCGCGCACCATGCCCAAGGCCTCGACGAGGGCGGCGTCGCCCACCCGATTGACCCCGCCGGACAGGCATAGCTGAACCTGTTCCCAGTCGGAACTGACGCCGGGGTGCAGCATGATCCGCCCCGTGTAGGCGTCCGGCAGGTAGGGGGCCCCGTTCGCGTCCGAACCGAGCCAGCTGCGCAGCCGGCTCATGTTCGAACGGCGGGTCGGCTCGGCGACCATGAGTGCCCGGGTCATCGTGCCGGCGCTGCCGCCGGGGTTTTCGAGCAGCCAAGCACAGTATTCTTCGCACTGCTTGATGGCGCGGCTCGGCAATTGGCCACGGGCACCGATCAGCTCGACCGGGCCCAGCAACTTCAGCGTGGGGTGTTCAGGTTCGATGGTCGAGGCCACGGGTAGTTCCTCCACAGATCCGGGCCAGGCGGCGACGCGCAGGACGGTGGGTAGCTGGGCGGCTGGTGTCTCGTCCCACCAAGGCGCGGACGGATATTCGGTCAGGTTTGCGGTCCCGAAGATCTCCGCCAGCACCCGACGGGCGGGTGCGGGGACCAGGTTGGGTTCGAAGACCTCCCCGGTCGGCAGGTATTCAGCCGTCTGAGGGCCGATCTCGATGGTCGAGGCGGGCAGCACCGCTGCGTCCGTGCCGCCGCAGATGACCACGCTGACCCCGAGCAGGCCCAGGTCGGTGGGTAGCGGCCGACCCGGTGTACTGGACGTCACAAGCACGAACGGCGCCCAGGCCTCCGCGAGCGCCGGGTCGGCGCGCAGCTGCGCCAAGGTCATGTCCTGCGGGCGACTTTCCGCACGGGCACCCACTACCTCGTCCAACAGTTGCAGGGCGTCGTCCACCCCCTCGAGCACGACCAGACACGGGTCGTCCATGCTGGTCAGCCAGCCGAACTCCGGGCCGGCGACCACCACGGTGATCGCTGCTTCCTGGGCGTTTGACACCAGCGCCAAGACGATGGCGGTGGCCACGGCAACGTCGTCGCCATCCGCAGCGCCCAGCCAGGTGAGTGCGTTCTGTTCGAGGTCGCAGTGGATCGGTCCGCTCGCCCCCTCCCCCAGCGGCACGCGAGTGATCGGCGCCTGCTCGGCAGGCATCGGCGCGGCCTCGAACGCGGCCGTCAGCGCCCCGCTGGTGGGCCTTGCTGTTGCGGGCAGCGGCGGCAACCGGCGTCCCAGGGGACGCGCGGCGCTCTGCCGGCGCCTGCGCAGCAGGTAGGCGCCGCCCAGCCCAGCGGCCAAGGTTGCCCCGAAGAAGCAGGGCAGTGCCGCCATCGACGCGGCTGTGGACGCAGGCTGGGTCTCGGTGATCGACGGCTCCGCGGGCACCGGACAGGTCGCCAGTTCTTCCCGCGAGACCCTGACGGACTGTTCGCCGCCGAAGGCTGCCACCGGCTTCGCATCGTCGCCCGGTGCGGACGGCGCCGGCCGATCGCTGCCGGGCATGGCCAGCACCCATCCGACGTCGATGGTGTTCGGGTCGTCGAGGCGACCCGCGTTTGCCTCGACGATCTCGGGCCACCGGTCGGTGTCTCCCAGGTGTTCGGCGGCCAGGTCGCTGAGTGTGTCACCCGGCCGGACCACCACCCCGTTCACCGCCGACAACGGTTGCGGGATGGCCAACAGGGTGCCCGGTTCCAGCTGGTCGGTCGACTCCAGCAGGACGCTTTGGTTGGCGGCGGCGATCTCACGCCAACGGGAGCCGTCCTGGTAGTAGTGCTGCGCCAGCGTCCAAAGGTCGTCACCCGGACGCACCAGATGGCTGCGGACCTCGGTGGGCTTCGAGCCGGCCCGCTCGTCGTCGGCGGTGAGCGGGTCACCGGCGATCTGGGCCGGTTCGGGTGCCCGCTCGGTGCTGGCGGTGGCGAACGCAGGGGCCGGGGTGACCACCTGCCCCACCACCAGTCCGACGATGGCTGTGGCCAAGACCGAGCTCGCGGGGGCGAACAGGTTCAGGCCGGGGAACCGCAACCGCCAACGTTGCTGCGAGATCGCGGCCAGCAGCTCGCTGACCAAGGACGCCGTGGCCAGTGCCCACGCGATCCAGCCAATCGCGGTGATGACGCCCAGCACGACGCCGCCGTCGTCAGCCGTCGTCCACAGCCGCGCCCAACTCAGGCTGGCCAGGGCATCGAGGCGACCGAAGCGGCTCAGCGCCCAAGCACCTCCGCCGATCACCGTGCCGATCACCAGCAGTGCGGCGACGGACCTTGCCAAACGTAGGATGACGCTCATGGTGTGCGCTCCCGGAAGATGTCGAGCGGCTCACTTGCCGCGCTGCTGATGAGCGTGGTGCCGGGAAGCCCCGGCACGATCACGTCGGAAAGGTCGAGTCGACAGCTCACTCGTGCCGTCACCTGACCGGGGGTTCCCGGCGGCAGCGAATAGGCGGAAGTGTCGACATCGACCTGCACGTCGGCGCAATGCAGACCAACTGTTGCCAGGTCTGCCTGCACCGCCGTGGTGGCCAGTTGCCGCGCTTGGCCGCCCGACGCCGGGATGCTGGCTGCACGAGCGCCGGCCGCCGCTGCTTCGACCACCTGGGCGCGCGCCCAGCCGATCCGCCAGCCGCCGATCAACCCGGCCAGCAAGAGGCCGAACAACGGGATCAGGATCGCGACCTCGACTGCAGTCGCGCCACGCTGCCTGCCGAACCTCGCCTTCCCTGGCCTGGATACGGTCACGGTCAGGCCTGCGTCACTCGGTGGGCGGAGGCGGTCACTTGTGACCATTGACCGGGCAGCAGTGCAGGCACTTGGGCGTCCACGCGGACGTCGACTGAGGTGCCGGTGGTCGTCAGTTCGACAGAAACGGCCGTGAGCCCGCCGCGGGCAGCCAACTCGGCGGCCACCCGCTGGGCGTCAGCAGGGTTCGCGTCGGCGAACGCAGCCTGTTCGGCAGCTGCCATGGCCGCCTGTTGCACTGTGGAGCGTCCGGCCAGCCAGATGCCGGCCTGCACGACGGCGAAGAGGCTGAGCAGGAGCAGCGGCAGCAGCAACGCCAACTGGGTCGACTCCACCAGCCCGCGGTCAGGCGAGGCCTTGCAGCTTGCTCTGCACATAGTTGGTCACAGCCGCAATCACGATCGCCGCGATGGTGATCGCCCCGATCAGCAGGACGGCGCTCTCGGTGGATTGGGAGAGCCCACGCTGGTCACGGCGGATCGGCCGGTCGCGCAGCGTGAGCATGGTGCCGATCAGTCGGTGCCACACGGCCACTGGTTCGAGTTGCTTCATCTTCTTCTCCTGGGGTTGTTGTGCAATGGGGGGTTCTGGGTGTGGGATCAAGCTGCCCCGGACATGGTCAGCAGCGGCGGGATCAGGAAGGCCAGTGCGAAGACGACCACCGGAATCGACATCCACAGCGTCATCGCCTCGGAGGCTTGGTGCGCCCGGACCCGCTCCCTGGTGAGATGGGCATCCCGCAATTCCTTGACGCGGGCCGTGAGTACCCCCGCCAAAGCGGCGCCCTGGTCGTCCAGTCGCATCACATCGGCCATGTCGGCGATTGATGGCAGTTCCAGTTCTCGGGACAGTCGGTGCAGGTCGGTCCATGGTGGCCGTTGTTCCAGCCGTGCTCGCTCCAAGGCACCCCGGATGTGGACGAAGACCGGCACGTCCGAGAGCCGTGCTGCGGCCGCCATCGCCTGGGTGGCCGACATGTTCGCGAGGCGCTCGAGCACCACCAGGTCGAACAGCGTGTTCAGCGCCTCCTCGGCGTCGGCGTTGGTCTGTTGCTGCTGGTTGCGCAGCGCGAAGTCGGGCCAGAACCATCCGATGACACCGCAGATCAGTCCGACCCCGACCGGAATGGCACCGAGCGATCCGACCAGCGGCCTGGCCGCGAGCACCAGCAGGTGCGGCAGCACCAGTCCGCCCAGCGCCAGCACCGCCTTGTTGACGAAGTAGTCGCCGATCGAACGTCCCTGCAGCATCAAGGCGCGCATCGCCGAGGCCGAAAGCGGTAGTCGAGCAGTCTGGTAAAGCCAGGCGCCCGCGAGCTCCAGGCGGGAGGTGGGGTCGGTCACCACCACTGGCCCCTGCTCTGCGGTGTCCGGCTCGGTTCCGTCCGCCAGCACCCCGAGGGCATCCGACAACCGGATCTGCCTCGGGAGCAGCCCGCAGACGACCAGCCACCCACCGGCTGCCGCCAAGGCGGCCGCGGTCATCGCCATCGCAAAGACTGGGTCAGGCACGGGCCACCTCCGCGTCGCTGGCGCATATCAGGATCCGTTCCCGGCTCCGCGGGGTGGCAATGCGGCGCAGCGCGATCAGCGAAGCGAGATAGACCGAGCCCAGCACGATCATCAGCAGCTGACCGATCGGCGTCCCGAAGGGCGCGAAGTAGTCGGGCGCCACGACGAAACCGACGACGAGTGCAACCAGCGTGATCACCGTCACCTGCCGAACCACCACCTGCGGCTTGGCCCGCTCCGCGCTGATCTCACGCATCGCCCGCAGCCGGTCTTGCAGGGCGTCACTGAGCGCCCCAAGGGTGGCCGACGCGCCCACGCCGCCGCGTTCGCCGACCAGGATCAGCGCCGCGAGCACCGCATCGGCGTCGGCGGAGTCGATCTCGTCGGCCATCTGCTGCAATGCGGCGCCCGGGGTCCAACGTTCATCCAGACGGGTTATCAGGCCGGCCACCGGACCGGCGAGCCTGGCCGGGACCTGGGCGCGGGACGACCGAATCGCGTCCCCGATGGACTTGCCAGTCCCGACCGAGGCGGACAACACCCTGATCCAGCGGTCCATTCCCTCCAGAAGCTCAAGCTCGGGCTGGGCCGCCTGACGCAGCAACTCGGGCAGCACCAGGACAAGTGCCGGCACCAGTACCAGCGCGGGCACGAAACCGGTGAACAGGGTGACCAGCAGGCCAGACACGACACCGATCGTGGCGCGCATCCGCCTCGCGCGGGGCCATGACAGCCAGGCCCTCCGCAGGCGATCGGCTCGTCGGGCGCCAGCACGCCCATCCGCCCGAGTCGCCGGCTGGAGGCCAGCGACGATCGTGAACAGCCCGGCGACCAGCAACCCGGCGCCCACGGCCACCAACCCCACCATCACGACCACCCCCGCACCGAGCGCAGCTCAGCCAGCAGCCCAGCACTCGGTTGCGGCTCCCGGGGCCGCCCCTGCTCATCGGTGGCGTAGGCAAGATGCGTGACGGGCCGGCCGTTCTCGACCGCACCGGTCAGTTCGCGGATCTCACTGATGAAGCGCCGACGCACCCCACCGCGCCAGGTGTCGTCCACCAGCCGGACGTGCACCAGCAGGTGCAGGTTCAAGGCGATCTGGCGGTATGCCTCATCGACGCCGAAGACACCGCCTTGGGCGACCCGGGCCGCCAGCCGGTCCATCGTGGACGCCGCCGAGTGCGAGTGGGTCGTGCACATCGTCCCGGCGCCCGATTGCAGCGACTCGAACAACGCACCGGCCTCGGCACCCCGCACCTCGCCGACGATCAGCCTGGACAGGTTCTGCCGCAACGCCTCCGGAATCAGGTCGGCGACGGTGTATTCGCCCACGCTGCGGCCGTCACGGTACTCACCCAACCCGACCTTGGCCTGCAACGCGATCATGTTGCGACGATTCGGCAGCAGGTGGGTGAGCAGTTCGTAGTCGGTCTCCAACGTCCCGATGCGCTCGCTGGTCGGGATGGCCGCGACCAGCGCACGCAGCAAGGTGGTCTTACCGGCGCCCTGGTCACCCGAGATGACGATCGACTTGCGTGCCAGCACACAGTCGGCCAGCAACTGGGCGACCGGCTGCGGCATCATGGCGCCGCCGGCGAGTTGGTCAAGGCTGACCTCGGTAAGCAGATGCTGGCGAATCACGATGGACGGCCGGTAGCTCAGCCCGAAACCGACGGCATGCAAGCGGAAGCGATCGCCGAGTGCCAGCGTCATCATCGGGTGCGCATCGTCGAAGGCACGGGCCGGACTGGCGCTCGCCCCCAGGAAGCGGATTGCCTCCACGAGTTCTTCGTCGGAGTCTGCCACGGGTGGGTGGGCCACACGGCGACCGTCGCCGTGCTGCACCGTCACGCAGTCCCAACCGTGGATCTCGATGTTCTCGGCCGTGGGGATCTCGAACAGCGGTTGCAGCCGCCCGTAGCCGAAGATCGCGTCCTCGACCGCGTTGGCGTAGGCATGTTCCACCGACAGCGCCCACAGTTGCTCGCCGGATTGGCTGAGCCGCTGCGCGTGATCACGGACGACGGCGCGGATGACTGCGCGTCCCATCATGCGCCTGTCGTCGGTGGGCATGGGACGGCCGTGCTCGCCGGCCCAATGCTGGGAGTTCTCGATGATTTGTTCGGAGGCCTGCCGACGCAGCTGCACCACCAATTCCCAATCCACCCCCTCGGCTGGATCACGTCTGCGCGCAGGTGGCCGGACGACCGGCTCCTCGTCCGGCTGGAAGGGCAGCGCCCGAGGTGTGAGCACACTGAGGGCTTCCAGCAGTTGCTGGCGCGGCAGCTCCGCGGCGGGATAGCCGTTCACGCGCATGTCACCCCCAACGGCTGGAGCTGCGATGACAACGCCTGATAGCCGCGCCACAACGGACGCTCACGCAGCCGTCGGGGTGGCGGGTCGCCTTCGCTGAGCACCGCGGCGGTGGCCGGATCCCACGGCAGGTCGGCGACCAACCGGACGCCGAGCGAGTCCGAGATCTCGGTGGCCGAGTAGGGACGCCCACCGCCCACCACGACCAGCCCGAGCTTGGTCGCCTCGTCGAGGCCGGCGATCAGGTCGGGCAGGAAGAGTCGCAGGGTGGCCACTGCGGGCAATCCCGCGCGGCTGAGCACCAGCACCTGGCTGGCCCTTTCAACCAGCGCACCGGGCAGTCCGTCGGCATCAAGCCGTCCCGCGTCGACAAGCACGTCGGTCTGGTGCAGTTCGGCGAGCTGGCCGGCCAGCCGCGGCCAGTAGTGCTCGAAGAGCAGCGCGGAACCGGGATTGGTGAAGCCCGGCAGGAAACGGCGCGGCTGGACGGGGTCGTCGTCCAGTTGCACGGTCTGCCCCAACAGTTGTTGCACGCCGTCGCCGGTTTGGGAACGGTATTCCTGCACCAGCCCACCCAGCCCACGTCCACCGGCCGACAGCCCGCGCAGGTAACCTGCCAGCACGGCCTGGTTCGGATGCCGGTCGCAATCGGCCAGCAGCACCGGGCGCGGCCAGGTCAGCGACAGCCCCAACGCAGTAGAGGTCACCCCGGGCGAGCCGCCGGCCGACGTGAGCACGATGATGGCCATCAGCCGTCGGCCTTGCGAATCACCGAGATCCGATCGGATGCGGCCAGCGCCGCGACCGCCGCCGCCGAGCCTTGTTCGACCTGCACGTCGAGCAGCCAGCTTCCCCCATCGGAGGTCACCGTCGGTGTTGACACCACGACTGCTTCGAACTGGGCGCCCGGGCCCCGTTCAGCGTCCATCGGCGCCGGCACCGCCACCAAACTCACGAAGGCACCGGCCGGTAGCGGCCCGCTCGGCAATCGTCCCGCAGCAAGCCGAAGCCCAACGTGGGCCGAGCCTGCGGGCACCACCCGGGCGCCAACCGAATCGGGGCCGACGAGGGAGCCCGCCGGCAGGTCGACTCGTGCGAACTGCCCGACCAGCCCGGGCAGTTCGGCAGCGGGCACCACCGCGACACCGGACGCCCGGCCGATCGTCGTGGTGGTCAGGTCGGTCGATTCGACCAGATCACCGCGAGCCACCGCCTTGGCCATCAGCACCACGGTTCTCGACTCCTGCGTGCCGCTCCAGGCCCACGCCATCGCCAGGCCACCCAGGCAGGCGCAGAGCACGCCGATGATGATCAGCCGGGTGCTTCGCCGGGCGCGTAGCTGGACCGCTGCCGGGCGTGGTGGGGGTTCGGCAGTGGCAGGCCTGGCTCTCGCGGGCTGCGCGGCAGGGGGGCGTGGGGACGCACGCATGGCGACATGTCCTGTTCTGCTGCGGGGGTGAGGGGGTGCAGCAGGTGCACCCTACGTCGCCGATCCGGGTGATGACAAGCCGGTAGGGGCGCCCTGTGGATAACCTCCGGTTCGGCGAGATGCTCGCCCAGGCGATTCCACTCGGGGCGCTCCGGGACGCCCACGCCGGTTACGATGAGCCAACCGACTGCGTCGTCCATCTCAACCGGGCGACCCTTTTCACGCAGGAGTGGACTGATGGAAGCCGTTGTGCCTTGGTGGGCGATAATCCCATTCGTCATCATGTTGTTGAGCATCGCCTTGATGCCACTCATCCCTGCGACCGCCCACAAGTGGGAGGACTGGCGCTTCGTACTCGGCGTGGCGCTCATGCTGGGGATCCCAACCGCCTTGTGGGTGGGATTCGTCCTCAACTGGGCACGAGTCGGCCACGCGCTCGTCGAATACGCGCAGTTCATCATGCTGCTGTTCGCGCTCTTCGTGGTCTCCGGCGGACTCTTCCTGAAGGGCGACATCCGGGCCACACCGAAGAACAACACCATCGTCTTGGCGATCGGCGCGGTGATCGCGTCCTTCATCGGTACGACGGGCGCCGCGATGCTGTTGATCCGGCCGCTGCTGAACATCAACCAGGATCGCAAGATCAAGGTGCACACGGTGGTCTTCACGATCCTGATCGTGGCCAACAACGGCGGCATGCTGACCCCACTCGGCGATCCCCCGCTGTTCATGGGCTTCCTGCGTGGCGTGCCGTTCACCTGGACGTTCAAGCTGCTGCCGATGTGGGCGTTCATCAACGTCCTGCTGCTGATCACCTACTACGCGCTGGACACCAGGCAGTACTCCCGCGAAGAAGTGCCCGATCATCTGCTGGACGTCAGGCGCGCCGAACCGCTCAAGATCCTGGGCGCCCCATCCTTCCTCTGGTTCGCCATGATCATCGCCGCGGTGGCGCTGGTGCCGTCACTCGACCTGCACGCGATCGAGACCGGCCACGCCGCTTGGTATCACTACATCCCGTGGCGCGAACTGGTCTTCCTGACCGCGGCGATGGGCTCTTACACCACGGGCAGCAAGCGGATTCGCTTCGAGATGAACCAGTACTCCTGGGCACCGATCCGCGAGGTCGCGGTCATCTTCATCGGCATCTTCCTGACCATGATTCCTGCTCTGGAGTTCCTCGCCCAGGTCGCCGACCGGCTGCCGCTCAACACGATGACGTTCTTCATCTTCAGCGGTTCGCTGTCGGCCTTCCTGGACAACGCGCCGACCTACCTCACCTTCTTCGAGATGGCGGGTGCGCTGGGCGCAGACCCGACCGTCATGGAAGGCGTAGCCAGAGTGGGCGCCACCACGGTGCCCGAGATCTGGTTGCTCGCCATCAGCCTGGGCTCGGTCAGCTGCGGTGCCATCACCTACATCGGCAACGGACCGAACTTCATGGTCAAGGCAGTCGCCGAGTCACGCGAGGTCGTCATGCCCTCATTCGGCGGATACATCGGCTGGACCCTCCGCTACCTGGTGCCCATCTTGGTCGCCATGGTCTGCATCTTCCTGGGCGAGTCGGTCTGGGTGAAGGCAATCGGCGGGGTCATCACGGTCTTCCTGCTACTCCAGTCGTTCCTGCTGTGGCAGCGGTACCACAAGGCCGCCCGAGAGGTCTACAACCTGGTCGGTTCACGTTCCCCGCAGGACGCCGGGCCCTCGATCGACGCGGGGCGCTGATCGGTTTCGACCGGTCTCAGTTCCGCTGGTGGTCGGGCGACGGTTCCGGCCGCACGGCATCGCGCTGCTGGAGCCGCTCTGAGGGCTCCAGCTCGTCTTCAGGTTGTTCCAGCTCGGCCGGGGTGATGCGCGCCGACTGACCCGTCAGCTCCCGCATTTGCAGGTTCAGGATCGCCACATGTTCGGCAAGGGTGCGCGACTTCTCCTCGGCCAGCGAGATCTCCAGAGACAGCTGCAGACAAACACCGAGCAGCAGCAGGATCGCCAGGAAGAAGAGCAGGTTGGACGGCACCGCAACCCCGACCAGCCGGGCCAGGCTCGCCAGCAGCCCTGGGAAGAGCGCCAAGACAATTGTGGCCAACCCGACCACCATCCACAGCGCCACGTACTTCTCGCGAAGCCGCCGGGAACGAACCAGGTTGAACAAGAACGCGATCGTGATGACCGCCATCACCAGGAAGAACATGGTGGCGCTCATTTGGCATCCTCCTCATCTGTGATCTTGACCGGACGCCTGGTCAAAGCAACCAGCAGCGCGAACATCGAGCGGAACAGGTAGATCGCCGCCTTGTAGGGGTTGTTGGACGGGGTGCCCGCGCGCCGCGGACGCATCTCGACCGGCACTTGGGTCACGGTCAGACCAGACCGGATGGCGACGACCAACGAGTCGACGGTGTCGCCGAGATACTCCACCGGGTAATGCTTCACGTACTGCGCGATCGCCACCCGGTCGGCGGCCCGGAAGCCACTGGTGATGTCGGTCAGCTTGGTCTTCGCCAACCGGCTCACGATCCCGGCGAGCATCGCCATCGCCCACTTGCGAGGCCCACGGACCTCGTACTCGCCACGACCGGCGAACCGCGCGCCGACCGAGATGTTGGCGTGCTCAAGCCCGGCCAGCACCGTACGGACGTTGCGTGGGTCGTGCTGCCCGTCGGCGTCCAACTGGATGGCCTGGTCGTAGCCGAACCGCTGTGCGTAGGTGTAGCCGCAACGCATCGCCCCACCGACGCCCAGGTTGTACGGCAGGCTGACGACCCGCGCCCCCGCCGCCTCGGCGACCTCGACGGTTCGGTCGGTGGAGCCGTCGTCCACGACGATGAGGTCGACTTCCGGCAGTTCTGCCATGACCTCGGCGATGGTGGGCCCGATCGCCTCTTCCTCGTTCCACGCGGGTATGATCACCAAGATCTTCGGCATGTCCACCTTCCGTTCGCGCGCCCGGACAACAGACACAGGATAGCGGGACTACTGGTAACCGAGTTCGTCCAAGGCTGCGTCGTCGATGCCGAAGTGGTGTGCAATCTCATGCACCACGGTGGTGTGGATCTCGGCCACCAGGTCGTCTTGGGTCGAGCAGGCCGACTTGTGCGGTTCGCGGAAGATCATGATCCGATCCGGCAGCACCCCGCCGTAGTCGGAGCCGCGCTCGGTGAGTGGGACGCCGTCGTAGAAGCCGAAGACGTCCTCGCCGGGCGGGGGCGCGTCCACCACCAGGACGACGCAGTTGTCGATCAACGCGACCAGTTCGTCGGGAATCGAGTCGAGTGCGCGATTGACGCACTCGTCGAATACCTCGTCGCTGACCCGGATCGGCATCCGGCCAGCATATGTCAGGGCGAGACAGCGGGGCCGGCCCGAGCGGACTCGGACCAGCCCCCGCTGGTTGCCCCGAAGGGTCGTCGGCTCCGATCAGGCGTCGGCCCCGACGGCCACCTTGACCGCAGCCACCTCGATGTCGATGCCGATCTTGTCGCTCACCAGCACGCCCCCGGTCTCCAGCGCAGCGTTGAAGGCGACGCCGTAGTCCTGACGGTTGATCGACGTCGAGCCCTCGAAGCCGATCCGGGTGTTGCCGAACGGATCCTGGGCGACGCCACCGAACTCGAAATCGATGGAAACCTGACGAGTGGTCTGCTTGATGGTCAGGTCACCGGTGATGCGGACGGTGTCAGCGTCCAACTGCTCGACCTTGGTCGAGTTGAAGGTGATGGTGGGGTACTTGTCCGCCTCCAGGAAGTCGTTGGTGCGCAGGTGGTCGTCGCGCATCTTGTTGTTGGTGTCGATGGACGCGGTCTGGATAGTCACGTTGACGCTGGACGCGGAAGGGTTCTCCCCGTCGATGTGGGCGGTGCCCTCGAACTCGGCGAAGTGGCCACGAACCTTGGTGACCATGGCGTGCCGGGCCGAGAAGCCGATTCGGGTATGCGCGAGGTCCAGCGTCCAAGTGCCGGTCAGCGCGGTGGTGTCAACCATGATGGTTTCTCCTGTCTTGGCGCCGACGGCATCTCCGGGCGCTCTCACCATCCATAACTAGATTGACGCGTTAACTATTCCGAGTTCCAGAAGAACTTTTCTGTTCAATCATCTAGATCTCCGTTCCGGCGCATCGGCATCTCAGATGAAGATGATCTGGGCGCCCTCGCTGATCTCGACGAAGTCGGCAGCCGAGATCACCCCCTCTGTCGCATCGTGCAGGTCGGCCTCGATCATCTTCATCATGTCGAAGGTCAGCTTGCAGGCGTAGAAGTGGGCCCCGGCCGCGGCGAGCAGGTCGAGGAACTGCGGCACGTCGGGGATCTCCAGATCGGCCATCTGCTGTTTCATCATCTTGGTGGCGAAGGCAGTCATGCCCGGCAGGCCGCCCAACTGCTGCGGCATCGACCGATACTCCAGGCCAGGTCGCAGCCGACCGAGGTCGGCCATGTGCATGGCAGTGTTGCCGGAAAGGGTGAGCTGCAGCTTGTGGTTGAGCTTCTTGTTGATGATGTCCAGACCCCAGAAGGTGAAGAAGATGTGCACCTCGCAGCCCTCGCCCAAGGCCGCGTTACCCATGATGAGTGCCGGATAGGCCATGTCAAGGTTGCCCTTGGAACAGATAAACGCCATCTTGCGTGGTCCAGATGACACCGGGGCTGACACGAACTGGCCCTGGGCCGGACTGGGAGCCGCAGCGCGCGGCCCGAAGTTCGGCATGACGAAGCCGGCGGGAATCTCAGTCATCTTCAGCTCCTTCTAGACGCAGCCGACGGGCTTGGGCAGGCCGGCCAGCCAGGCCATCATCTTGACCGGCTTGCCGGGATAGAGCCGGTAGAGCTCCTTGACGTCGAAGCCACCGACGGTCTGCAGGCGACGCAGCGTCGGGGTGACCCCGGTGCGGGCGGAGTCCTGGCGCATGAACCGGAGCGGCGCCCAATGCGCGTCGTCCAGTTCGACATCGACCAGAGCCGCGAGTTCAGCGGCCAACTCTTCGCTCCACTGGTCGCGGTTGGTGAGGAAACCCTCGTCATTGACCTCGAAGGTGTGGCCCTTGAGCGTGTTGGTGGGCATCTCAATCCTCCTTGTGCTTGCCGGCCATGGACATCAGGGTCGGGACGGGCAGTCCGCGTCCGCGCATCAGCACCTGCCAGTACAGCTGCTCGAACAACAGCTTGCCCCAGTGATTGATCCGGGACGCACCGAGCAGCCGCATCGGCCCAACGACCGGCAGCGGATAGCGTCCAGTCAACGGCTCGGTCTCATAGTTGAAATCGAGCAACAGCGCCTCGCCACGTCCCGACTCGATGAAGCAGTTGGCGTGGCCGTCGAAGGCATTGGGCAGCGGTTTTCCGGCGATCGCGGCCTGGAAGTTGTCACCGAACAGTTCCACCGCGAAGTGGGCCACCGCACCCGCCTTCGAGGTCGGCAGGTCGGTGGCATCGCCGAACGCGAAGATGTTGTCATACCTGGTGGACCGCAGGGTGTGCGGGTCGACCTGGACGAAGCCGGACTCATCGCCGATCCCGGAGTCGAAGACATACTGCTGACCGGTGTTCAGCGGGACGGTCACCAGCAAGTCGAACGGCAGCTCACGACCGTCGTAGGCGACCAGCCTCGAGTGGTCGTTGTCGACTCGTTCGACGGCGAAGTCGGTGGCGAGCCTGATCGAGCGGTCCTCCAGCAGATTGCCCAGTTCGCGGGCCGCGATCGGTTTGGTGAACGCGCCGTCCAGTGGGGTGACGAACGTGATGTCGACCTTGTGCCGGATGCCTCGGCGCCGGAAGTGGTCGTCGGCGAGGAAGGCGAACTCCAAGGGTGCGACCGGACACTTGATCGGCATCTCGGTGATGTGCACCAGCAGCCGACCGCCGTCGAACCTCGCCAGGCCGTCATGCAACGCCACAGCGCCAGCCATGGTGTAGAAGTCGAAGACCTTCCGGTACCACAGGCTGCCGTCGCCCATGCCGGGCGTCAGGTCGGGACGCGGCACCGTACCGGTCGCGATCAGCAACCAGTCGTACCCAAGAATCTGGCCGTCGTCGAGATCTACCTCGTTGTCGTCAGGCCGGACGCGGCTGATGCCGGAGCGGACGAAGGCCACCCGCGACGGCAGGAATCTGCTGCGCCGCTTGGTGATTCGCTTCGCGGTGGCGGTACCGAACGGGATGAACAGGTACCCGGGTTGGTAGTGGTGGTCGTCGTCGCGATCCACGATGGTGATCGTCCAGCCCTCGTCGAGCTGGTCGGCCAGGCGGTTCGCGAGCATGGTGCCGGCGGTTCCGGCACCCAGGATGAGCACGCGCCTCATTGCCGAATGATACCCCGTTGGGTATTCCGGGGTTGGGGATTGCGGGCGCCCGGTTCACAACATTGGCGCCCGCCCCCAGCGGGAGGCCATCAGCCTTCGCGAGATTCAGACAGCCAACTCGGCCAACGGCACCTCGGGATCTCGCAGCCGCTCCGGATCGACCCGGTGCCCCACCACCTGCCGCAAGGTGTCGTTCACGTCCCAGATGTTCACGTTCATCGCGGCGGCGACCGTGCCATCGTCGAGCCAGAAGGCGATGAACTCGCCGTCCTCCATGGCGCCCCGCACCACCACCTCGGCGTCCTTCGACGAATGCCCGACGTACTCCATGCCCAAGTCGTACTGGTCGGTGTAGAAGTACGGCAGCCAGTCATAGACGCCCGGACGATCGAGGACGCTGAGCCCGGCAAGGCGTCCAGACCGGATCGCGTTGTCCCAGTGCTCGACACGGAGCCGGTGGCCCAGCAGCGTATTGCGAGCGTTGGCGACGTCCCCGGCGGCCCACACGTTCGGATCGGAGGTTCGCAACCGTTCGTCGACGAGGACGCCGTTGTCGACGACCAAGCCGGCCTCCTCGGCCAAGCCGGTATTCGGGATGGCGCCGATCCCTACCAACACGACATCTGCCGGCAGTACCTCGCCGTCCACCCGGACGCCGGTGACCACGCCGTGGCTACCCTCGAACCCGTCGACGCTGACCCGGGTGCGCAGATCGACCCCGTGGTCGATATGCAGCCGCGCGAAGTGCTCGGCGATCGTCTCCCCGAGCACGTTTAGCAGCGGTAACGGATCGCGCTCCAACACGGTCACCTGGCAGCCCGCCAGTCGCGCCGCAGCGGCCGCCTCCAGCCCGATCCACCCGCCACCGACCAGAACGATCCGGCGTTGGGCCTCAAGGTCTGCCCGTAACGCGAGCCCGTCCCCCATGGTGCGTAGCGTCCGAACCCCCGCCAATTCAGCGCCGGGCAGTCGGACGGCTCGGGCCCGTGAACCGGTGGCGAGCACCAGCCGGTCGTAGGGCACCTCCGAACCCGAGGCCAGCCGGACGCGGCGTCCGGTCAGGTCACAGCCGACGGCGGCATCACCGAAGTGCGTCTCCACGCCGGCGTGCGCGTAGTAACCCTCCTCATGCACATACAGCGAATCGGGCTCCGCCTTGCCTTGCAGCACTTCCTTCGACAGCCCCGGCCGCTCGTAGGGGCGGTACGACTCATCACCAATCAACGTGACCTTGCCGTCGAAACCCTCGTCGTGGAGCGCCTCCACCACTTTGGCGCCAGCCAGGCCGGCCCCAACAACAACCACCGAGTCACTCATCTCACACCTCCATGCAGTTCAAGCAAGCAGAAGTTCGATCCTGGTCTGCAGTTCCTGTGGCGGCGAGCTGACTGGTGA
>CALMKG010000162.1 GCA_937867175.1 uncultured Propionibacterium sp.
AACGCGTCCAGTCCGGGCGAGGACTCACCGCCGGGGAACCGGCCGGCTCTCGGTGGTGGGGAGATGGCTTCCGATTCACGGCTGGTGGCGGCCAGGAATTGGCGCAGCTCGGCCGGGTCGAGGTGGTTGTCGACGGCCGCGCCGATCAGGAACGCCAAGTGGGCGTTCGGGCCGTTCGGGTCGATCCGGTCGGCCAGGTCGCGGGCCAGCTCCCCGGAGTGGCGGTGCGTGATTACCGCAACGGCGGTGACCGCGGTCAGGGCGTCCCGGAAGGGCGTCGGTGCCCCCACATAGGCGGCCTGCGCGACCCACACCCCGGCCGGGTGGGAGGCAAGTTCAGCCATCACGGTGTCCCTGACCGAGGGATGCCCGGACGCCAATGCACCCAGCCACCCGTACTCGGCCGGCCCGTTGACCGCACCTGGTTCGATCATCTGCCGAACCAGGTCGCGGGCCATCACGACCTGGTCGGGCACCGGGGTCGCCGTCAGTAGCCGGGCCTTGTCGTCTGGCAGCGGCGGCCACTGCCGGGCCGGTTGCGGGGAGAACGAGGCGGTGAGCTGGTCGTAGCTGTCGGCTGGGGACGAGCCGCGAAGCACCCACTCGGCGCCGCTGCCCACCTGCTGCCCGGCGGACCAGCCATCGGTCTCGTGCCAGGAATGGACCAGGCCGCGGTCCACCGACCAGCGCAGCACCTCGTGGCCGCCGATGACGTGCCGGTCCAGGGCGTCCCCGATCAGGTGCGCGTGCTCGGCACCGGTGGGTCCGTAGCCGACGGTCAGGAACGTGGTCACTCCATGCCGCTCCAGCGCGGGGCAGACCTCGCGGGCGAAACCGTCACAGGTTGCCGGGTTGAAACCTTCGCCGTTCGCGGGTGGCCGGGCCACCGCGATCGGGCCCAGCCGGTTGCCGACCAGGCCGACCACCACGACGGTCTGGTCGCCGGGCCGGTACCCCAGCAGGTGCGGCAGGCTGGCGGCGATCTCCCCGTTCCCCCGGATGATCTCGTCCGGGACCCCGGCGCTCATCGCCGCTCCCCCACCAGCACCATGACCCACCCGGCCGGCACCACAACGTCCACCGCCACCCCAGCAGTGCCCGCCAGCAGCATCCGAAGCTGGTACTCCAGCAGCGACAAGTTCATGATCAAACGTCCCTCCCGTTCGGTTTTGGGTGGTTCATCGGGCCGGTGCCACCGTCGGATGGCCGGCACGGCTGGGCGCAGGTTCGCGGCGTGCCGCCGGGCGGGTCCGGGCGGTTTGATGGCCTTGGGCAAGCGCCTGGTCCACGCGCATCTCGCGGGTCACCGACTCCGGGGTTGCGTCCGTCTGGACGGCCGTGGGTGGCTTGGTGGTGGTCAGGATGGTGTCCGCGGCCTTGACCACCCGGGCACCGGTCGCGGAGATTACGTCGGCCAGCGTGGTGTCCTTCGGCGCGGCGGCCTGAGCCGTCTCGGCCCAACCGGCCACATAGCTGAACGTGTACTGGCCGGAATCGACACCGTGCGCCGCGGTCACCAGGTAGGCGACGGACTCGGCCTCAACCTCGCCCCGTCCTCGGCACACCCCAAGGCCTTGCCGGGCGTCCGGTTGATGGAGCAGCACATGCCCCGCCTCGTGCGCCAACGTCTTGACCGCCTGGGCGTCATCGATGTCGGCGCGGACCCGCACCACGTTGTCGTCATAGCTGGTGACACCGTTGGCGCCGCCGCAGTCGCCCCGCTCCACCCGGAAACCCTGCGCCTCGACGAACCCCTGCAACCGCTCCCACAAACCGTCCGGCGCTGCGCCTTTCAGCAGCTGCGGGCGGGGCTGCTCCGGCAGGTCACGACCGCTGGTCTGCGACACGTCGAACACCGAGACCAACCGGTAGCCGACCACCTGCATCCCCTTCGCGGGGTTACCGTCGGCATCCAACACGGCCGAGCCATCGGGACGTTGCTGGTCCACCTGCTTGGTGATCGGCGCGAGAATCTTGATCCCAGTCTCGCCAGCGTTCACCTGCCGACCCAGCGTCCGCCACTTCTGGTAGCCGGCCACCGCCGTCGCATCAGGTCTTTGAAGCATCAACATGATCTGGTTGTTGAAGCTGTACTGGTGGAACTTGGCGGCGACCTGCAGCCAACGCTGCCACTCGGCACCGTTCACCAGATCGGTTACCTTGCCGACGATCTCGGCCTGCCACCGCTCCAACTGCTCCCGCCGGACAGCGGCAGCCTGCTCCCGCTCGGCCTCCGAATACTGACGCGCCCGCATCACAACGCCGCCCCGGACTCCGGCGGCACGCACCGCAACGACGCGGCACTCAGCACACTCATGGCAGGTCCCTTTCAGTGGATTCCTGCCACAACAAACCCAACAAGCCAGATCGCTGCTCACCACGACCGTTCAGACACTCGTCGAAGGTGGAGGCACGCCGGCAGGGCCGTAGGCTCCCAGGCATGGAATGGCTTGAATTCACCTTCCCCGGACCGGGAAGGCTGGGCATGCGGCGGCTCGACAGCCGCTTCCACGACCTGTCACAAAGGCTGATCGACTACGACTTCAACACCGCTGGCGAGTACTACGGACAAGAACTCAACAACCTCGTCCCAGACGTCGAAGACCTCACCCGAGGCCGACGAAGCGGAGACCACCTCGTACTGCAGGCCAGCTGGGGCCAATCCGTCATCATCGGCGCCGACGAAGCCGCCGAACTACTCCCCCACCTCCAACAAGCCGTCACCCGCGCGCAAGAAGCCGCACAACGGCGCCTCAGTAACTAAGCAGATCAACCAGACGGCACAGAAACCCGAAGACGGGGCGCCTCGATGGTTCCATCGACCGGGTTGGCCATGGCCTGGAATCCAGCGCTCAGCTGGGTTCGCCGGGCTGGAATCACCACAACGTGGACGCAGCGTCCGGACTGGCGCCGCGTCCACGCCGCAGAATGGCCTCACGTGCGTGCCGGGCTTGGGCTGTCCGCCAAGACGTGCCCGAGACCGTCCCAAACGGCTGATGGCCGTACTCGTCGCAGGACGCCGACACAGCATCAGGGCCGGTACCTAAGCCGCCCTCATGGCAGTCCACGCAGAGGGGCTCCAGACGCCCGGGGTGCTGATCGGTCCATACCCGCTCGTAGCGATCCTCACCCCCCACTGACAACGCCACCGCCTTCTGCAGCTGCGGCAACAACGCCGCCGCCTCGTCCCGGGCCACGACCAAGGACCGACCAACGCTCGATCGCACCACCACCCGGCCGTCGTCGACCGTGCCAGTCGCAAGTCCGGTCACCGCACCCAGCAGCTCGGCTAGGGCGGCGCCTGCGTACTCACCGGCGTCATGCGCGCCCTTGGCTGCGCTGCCGAAACGGTGGTCGAGCCGTCGCACGACCAGTCGACCGTGGCCAGGATCAGGCACGTCGATCTCGAACGATTCGTGACCCGCCGAGCCCACGTAGAAGGTCACCGCCATGGCGTCACTTCCCTGGACACGCGGCTGGCAAGCTCGGCACTTGGGGCGAGGACGCCGGGCAAAACAGTCATGGCACACCTCTCTGGATTCCTACCACAGCAAACGAACCGAAAGCGCCCTGTGCTCACCCTCGCGAACAAGTCCGGGAATTCGCGGTCACCCCACCCCGGCGCTCGATCGCGGCTCAACGGCGGCAGCCTCAGGCTGCGCGGCTGCTACCTGGCGCAGCCGCGCAACGTCCTTCACTGTGATGTTGCCGGCGCACCACTCCACCACCTCGGCCACACTCACACCCATCCCCACCATCTGTTCCAGCGCCTGCCCGGCCACCAGCTCCGCTTTCTCCAAAGCCGTCCGGCCCGTCGCCAAAGCGACATTCACCGCCACCGCGAGGCCCATCAGCTGGTCCTCACGCTCCTGACGCACCCGCCGCCGCTCAGCCTGAGCATCCAAGACAGCCCGCCGAGCCGCCACCCGCTTGTTCGAATCCCGCATCAACGTTCCCTTCCTTTCCATGGCCCACCCCAACAAACGAGCCATCGAGGCTTCCTGCTCACCGCGACCTCAGCCCGCCAGCTCGAAGCGCCCCGGGCGGTGTGTTGGGTTGCCTGGCAAGCGGCAATTTCCAGCGACACCTCCGGCATCTGCGAAGCCGACGGCGCAGCCATCGCGCAACCGAGATGGGGCCCGGCCGGTGACTCCAAGATCCCTGCCTACGGATGCAACGCTGGTCCTCGTCCCACCACGGCGGGCAGTCCCGTCCTGTGACCCTGCTTGGACGTCGCGGGGCCTCGCGGCGTCAGGCTCGCGTGGGTGACTCTGCTCGATCCATGCCGCCCGTTTCATGGGATGTCGGTGTAGCGGGATAGGGTAATCCTGAACTGGGTTGACGACACCGCGCACGGCTTCAGCTGCTAGTCAGATCGGCGTCGTCGCTGATGACGGACATCGAAGGGGAAGCCTTGAAGCTCGAGGAAGTCACCGCTGGCCTGCGGCTGAACGGTGTCATCCCCGGCGATTCGGTGACCGTGATCGCCACGCAGTGGCATGGCCGCGAAGCCGTCGAACTCACCTTCCGTCCCACGGTGGGCCATCTCGACCAGCGGGTCTTGTACCGCGCCGACGAGCCACGACTGGAGATCGCTCGCGCTGCGGGGCGTCCGTTCAACGCGCCGGCGTCCGACTTCAAGCTGGCCGCTGAAGCGCAACGCATCCGGCTGGCCGGCTTGTTCGATCCGATGCTCGCAGTGGCGACCAGCGACGTCCAGCCTCTGCCCCACCAGATCACCGCCGTGTACGGCGAACTCCTGCCCCGAACCCCGCTGCGGTTCCTGCTCGCCGATGATCCGGGCGCCGGTAAGACGATCATGGCCGGCCTGTACATCAAGGAGCTCCTGCTCCGCGACGACGTGAAGCGCTGCCTGATCGTGGCTCCGGGCGGCCTTGTTGAGCAGTGGCAGGACGAGTTGTTCCTCAAGTTCGGGCTGCACTTCCAGATCCTGACGAACGCGATGCTGGACGCGAACATCAACATGAACGTGTTCGACGCTCATCCGCTGTTGATCGCCCGCATGGACCAGCTGTCCCGCAACGAAGACCTCAAGACCAAGCTCGCCGGCACTGAGTGGGACCTGGTCGTGGTCGACGAAGCGCACCGGATGGCGGCGCACTACTTCTTCGGCAAGCTCGAGAAGACCCGCCGCTTCGAACTGGGTGAACTGCTGGGCGGAATCACCCGGCACCTGTTGTTGATGACCGCGACCCCGCACTCGGGGATCGAGCAGGACTTCCAACTGTTCCTCACCCTGCTCGACAAGGACCGGTTCGAGGGCCGTTACCGCGCGGGCGTCCACACCGTCGACACCAGCGACGTGATGCGGCGCATGGTGAAGGAGAAGCTGCTCACCTTCGAGGGCAAACCCCTGTTCCCCGAACGAATCGCCGAGACCGTCCCCTACGAGCTGACCGCGCTGGAACAGACGCTGTACGAGCAGGTCACCGACTACGTCCGCCAGGGCTTCGACCGCGCCGATCGGCTCGACGGCAAACGCAAGAACACCGTCGGGTTCGCGTTGACGGTGCTGCAGCGCCGGCTGGCGTCCAGCCCGGAGGCCATCCTGCGGTCTCTGGAGCGCCGCACCCAACGCCTGCAGCGCCGCCGCACCGACCTCGTGAACGGCACCCTTCTCCAGAACACCTGGCGCGAGGTCGCCGTCACGATCGACCCGAGTGTGTACGACGACGTCGACGAGTACACCGCCGAGGAACTCGAGCAGGTCGAGGAGGAGCTGGTCGATTCGGCGACGGCCGCGCAGACGATCGAGGAGCTGGACGCCGAACTGGCCGAACTCGCCGACCTCACCACCCTGGCCCGCCGGGTGCGGGATTCGGGCAACGACCGCAAGTGGAGCGAGCTGTCCACGCTCTTGCAGGACGAGGCGCTGCGGTTCGACAGCGCCGGGCATCCGCGCAAGCTGATCGTGTTCACTGAGCACCGCGACACGCTCGACTACCTGCAACGCCGCGTCGGGTCCCTGCTGGGCCGAACGGACGCCGTGGTGTCGATCCACGGGGCGGTGCGGCGTCCGGAGCGTCGCCGGATCACCGAGGAGTTCACCAAGAACCCCGACTGCCAGGTGCTGATCGCCACGGACGCCGCCGGCGAGGGCCTGAACCTGCAGGCCGCGAACCTGATGGTCAACTACGACCTGCCGTGGAACCCGAACCGGATCGAGCAGCGGTTCGGCCGGATCCACCGCATCGGCCAGACCGAGGTGTGCCGGCTGTGGAACCTGGTCGCCGACCACACCCGCGAAGGCGAGGTGTTCCTCAAGCTGCTGGGCAAGATCGAGGAACAGCGCCGCGCCTACGGCGGCGAAGTGTTCGACGTGCTCGGCGAAGCGTTCGAGGGCACCCCGCTGCGTACGTTGTTGCTGGACGCCATCCGCTACGGCGAGCAGCCCGAGGTCCGAGCCCGGATGCACCAGGTTATCGACCGGCAGGTCGGCGAGGGCCTCCCCGAACTACTCAAGGAACGGGCGCTCGCCTCCGAGGTACTGTCCCAGGCCGACTTGGCCCAACTCCGCCAGGCCATGGACGAGGCCCGCGCCCGCCGACTGCAGCCGCACTACATCGAACTCGCCTTCAAGGAAGCCTTCACCCGCCTCGGGGGGCGGCTGGCCCGCCGCGAACGCGGCCGCTTCGAAGCCACCAACGTCCCGGCAAGTGTCCGGGCGGCGTCCACGCAGCCGATCGCGACCCGCTATGAGCGGGTCACGTTCGACCTGCCGTACGTGCAGCCGGACGGGTTGGTGCACGCCGACCTGCTCGCCCCCGGCCATCCCCTCCACGACGCCGTCCTCGCCGAAACCGCGCACCGCCTCCGGCCGGCGCTCGAGGCGGGCACCGTGTTGGTGTCGGCCGCTGTCACCACTCCTCACCTGTTGGTGGGGGTCGTCGAGGAGGTGGTCGACGGCACGGACACCTCGATCTCGCGGCGGTTCAGCTACGCGTTCGTGGACTCCGACGGCGCGGTGACGGACGCCGGCCCCGCCCCGTACCTGGACGCGGTCGCCGCGCCCGCCGGTCCGATCACGGACGCCGCCCGCCGCCTGCCCTGGCTTCCCACGGGGGAGGAGAGAGCGGTGAGTTGGCTGATCGAGAACCGGCTGCCGGGGTTCCTGGCCGAGGTGCAGCCGCGACGGCAGGCCGAGTTGGCGAAGGTGCGCCGTCAGGTCACTGATCGGCTCACCAGCGAACGCGACCGGCTCTACGTCGAGGCGACCGTCTCCGGGGAACAGGAACGCAACGGCCAGAAGCCCAAAGAGTCCGCCGACAGCCTGACCCGCAAGGCCGACGAACTGGACGCCCGCCTCACCCGCCGACTGCGCCGCCTCGCCCAGCAGGAGCAGTTGGCGACCCGGCCACCCCGCCTCCTCGGCGCGGCGGTCGTGCTTCCGCTGGCCGACGTGGTCGACGACGTTGCCCCGGACGAGCCGCTGCGGCACGCCGTCGAAACCACCGTGGTCGAGCGTCGAGGGGTCGACGCCGTCCTTGCCCACGAACGCCGCCTCGGACGCCGCCCGGTCGAGCAGGCTCACAACAACCCTGGCTACGACATCCTGTCGCTCCTGCCGGACGGCTCCACCCTCCGGCTCGAAGTCAAGGCCCGCCTCGAAGGAGCTGACGACTTCTTCATCAGCC
>CALMKG010000163.1 GCA_937867175.1 uncultured Propionibacterium sp.
CGCATCGGGCCGGCCGAGTCCGCCGCCGACTCGGCATGGTTCGAGCAGTTGCTGCACGAACGGTTCACCATGCGGCGCCCCGGCGGCGCGTTGTCTACCAAGGACGAGTTCCTCGCCGGGCTGGCGCCCGGCAGCGAACGTCGCACCGTCATGGTCTCGGTCGAGACGCACGGCACCCACCGGGCGACAGCCAGCTGTCTGGTGGAGAAGTGGACGCTCGCAGACCCCCAGCAAGTGCAGGTCTTCGACAACCTGCGGGTCTTTCTCCGCCAGGACGGGCGCTGGCGACTGCTGACCTGGCTCGCCGAGCCCGTATAGGCGCGCTGCGGTTCCCAGATCGCCCCCTGGCGTGGCATGCTAATCACAGGACGGAGTTCCCGTCCTTCTACCACGGATCGTTGGGCACGTTCCTGCCCATGGAAAGGATGGATGGCTCATGGCCACTGTCAGCTTCCGGGATGCCACGCGCATTTACCCCGGCTCCGATCGCCCCGCCGTCAACAAGCTCAATCTCGAGATCGGCGATGGCGAGTTCATGGTCCTCGTCGGCCCCTCGGGCTGCGGCAAGTCGACCTCGCTGCGAATGCTCGCCGGCCTCGAAGAGATCAACGCCGGCGCGGTGTGGATCGGTGACCGCGATGTCACCGACCTGCCACCCAAGGACCGCGACATCGCGATGGTCTTCCAGAACTACGCCCTCTACCCGCACATGACTGTCGCCGACAACATGGGCTTCGCGTTGAAGATGGCGGGCGTCGCCAAGGAGGAGCGCGATCGCCGGGTGCGGGAGGCCGCCGAACTGCTCGGCCTGCAAGAGTTGCTGTCCCGCAAGCCCAAGAACCTGTCAGGTGGCCAACGCCAGCGCGTCGCGATGGGCCGGGCGATCGTCCGCAGCCCGCAGGTCTTCTTGATGGACGAGCCGCTGTCCAACCTGGACGCGAAGCTGCGCGTGCAGACCCGAACCCAGATCGCAGCCCTGCAGACACGGTTGGGCGTCACCACCGTCTACGTCACCCACGACCAGGTCGAGGCCATGACGATGGGCGACCGGGTCGCGGTCATGAAGGACGGCCTGCTGCAGCAGGTGGACAGCCCGCTGGTGCTCTACGACGCCCCCGGCAACCTCTTCGTCGCCGGCTTCATCGGCTCACCGGCCATGAACCTGATGGACGCCGACATCGTCGACGGCGGCGTGAAGGTGACCGACTACATCATCCCGATCAGCCGCGACGTGCTGAAGCGCGCCAGCACCAGCAAGGTGGTCATCGGTATCCGTCCCGAATCCTTCGGACTGTCCACCGAGAATGCGGGCATCGCCATGGAGATCGCGGCAGTCGAGGAGACCGGTGCGGACTCCTACCTCTACGGTGCACTCAAGGGGCAGGCCAAGGAGGCTCTGGCCGGCGCCGCCGAATCGGAAATCGTCGCCCGTGTCACCACCCGCACTCCCCCGGCTCGCGGCGAGCAGGTACGGTTGCGCGTCGACCCGGCCACCGTGCATGTCTTCGACAAGCAGACCAGCGAGCGGATCTCCTGACCCCAAAGCAATCGGACGGGACTCGCGGTGGCGGGTCCCGTCCGCGCTATCTTTGGCAGACATGACCGGCGAGATCTCCCAGTTGGGCCGTGGCCTGCGTACCGGCCTTGATACCGACCCCAGGTACTCCTCAATCGTCCCGCCCATCTACCCCGGCACGAACTTCGCCTTCACCGAGTTGGGGGAGGCTCCGCAATACGAGTACAGCCGATCCGGCAACCCGACCCGAGACCTGTTGTCTGAGGCCATCGTCACGCTGGAGGGCGGGGTGCGGGGTGTGGTCACCTCATCCGGGTTGTCTGCGCTGACCACGGTCTTCATGGCGATGGTGCGGCAAGGCGGCCGGATCGTCGCGCCGCATGACTGCTACGGCGGCACTTGGCGGCTGCTGAGCCACCTGTCGGACCGCGGCATCTTCACCGTCGACTACGTCGACCAGACCGACGCCGATGCGTTGGCGACCAGCCTGCGATCCCCCGCCGACCTGCTGCTGATCGAAACCCCGTCCAATCCCTTGCTGCGCGTGGTCGACCTGGAAACCACCGTGGCGATGGCCCGGGACGCGGGCGTGCTGACGCTGGCCGACAATACGTTCTGCTCACCTGTGCGACAGCGTCCCATCGAGTACGGCTGCGAGTTGGTCGTGCATTCCACCACCAAGTTCATCAACGGCCACTCCGATGTGGTGGGCGGCGCCATCGTCGCGAGCACGGCGGAAGCTGGCGAACAGTTGACGCACTGGGCGAACGTGTTGGGGCTCACCGGCGGCGCCTTCGACGCTTGGCTGGCGCTGCGCGGCCTGCGCACCCTGGACGCCCGGGTCCGCGTCCACGACGCAAACGCGGCCGACCTGCTCCCCACGTTGGTGGCGCACCCCGCAGTGCAACGGGTGCACTACCCCGGCCTGCCGGACCATCCCGGGCACCAGATCGCGGCCCGTCAGCAGTCCAGCTTCGGTTCCATGATCAGCTTCGAATTGGCTGGTGGCGAGGCAGCGGTCCGCGCGTTCTGCCGCGGACTGCGTGTCTTCGACCTCGCCGAATCGCTGGGCGGAGTTGAGTCGTTGGTGGCGCATCCCGCCTCGATGACACATGCGGCGATGACACCCGAGACCCAGCTCAGGGCTGGCATCACCCCGGCGCTGCTACGGCTGTCGGTGGGCATCGAGCCGGCTGGCGACCTGCTCGCTGACCTCATCGACGGCCTCGAACGCGCCGCCGCGGCGACCTGAACGGAGAACCGGCAATGCCCCGCTTCCTATCTGCCACTCCCAACTCCAGGCTGCTGCCGCTGCCCTGGGGCGTCCCGCTGGAGGACTGGCCGGAGCAACACCTGGTCGCGCTGCCGCGCGGCATCTCGCGACACGTGGTGCGGTTCATCGCCGTGGGCGACGAGGTCTACGCGGCCAAGGAGGTGAACGAGGAACTCGCGCTGCACGAGTACCGCCTGCTGCACGATCTGATGCGCCTGGACACCCCCGCCGTCGAACCGATCGGTGTCGTTTCAGGACGCGTCACCCCCGACGGCACCCCGCTAGACCCGATCCTGCTCACCAAGCACCTGCAGTTCGCCCTGCCCTACCGCTTGCTGTTCACCCCGGGTGTCCGCAACGAGACCGTCCTGCGCCTGGTGGACGCGATGGTGGTGCTGATCGTCCGGCTGCACCTGACGGGCTTCATGTGGGGTGACGTCTCACTGTCCAACATCCTCTTCCGTCGCGACGCCGGCGAATTCGCCGCCTACTTGGTGGATGCAGAGACGGGCGAACTTTATGACCAGTTGAGTCCGGGCCAGCGCGCCCACGATCTCTCGATCGCCCGGGTGAACATCTTCGGCGACTTCTGCGATCTGGAGGCCGGCGGGATGCTCGACGAGTCGATCGATCCGCTGACCATGGTCGAGGCGATTGAGAGCCGGTACTCGGAGTTGTGGCACGAGCTGACCGGCGCCGAGGAGTTCAGCGGTTCAGAACTGCACCGGATCGAGAGCCGGGTGCGCCGGCTCAACGCGCTGGGATTCGACATCGCCGAACTCGACATCTCGACTTCGGCGGACGGCTCCACGGTCCGCATCCAGCCCAAGGTGGTCGACGCCGGCCACCATTCGCGACGCTTGCTGAGGCTGACCGGCCTGGACACCGAAGAGAACCAGGCCCGTCGACTGCTCAACGACCTCGACACCTACATTCTGCGTGCCGGCCTGCGCGACATGGACGAGGCGGTCGCCGCACACCGTTGGTTCGGCGAAAACTTCGAACCCGTGGTGCGGACCGTGCCGCCCGAGTTGACGGGCAAGCGCGACTCCGCGCAGATCTACCACGAGGTGCTGGACTACCGCTGGTACCAGTCGCAGCGCGAAGGCCGTGAGGTGCCGCTGCTGGAGTCCGCCCAAGGTTACGTCCGTGATGTGCTGAGCAAGCTGCCCGACGAGGTGATGCCCACACTGTCGATAGGGTCCGGCGTCCGGGTGCCGGTAAGCCCGTATGACCCGTCGCTGGGTTACCTTGACGATCCGGCCACCGAAGTGCTGCCCGCGGTGGTCGACCCTTGGGAGGAGGCGGCCGCCGAAGTGGACCTGACCCAGGCGTCCCGGTTCGACATCAATTCCCTTCGGAAGGCTCGTCAGAAATAGCATCCTGAGTCGGCGCGACCGTACCGAACATGAACCAGCCGGTGGTGGCGCTCGCCGCGGCAGCGTTGCCGGTCTCGGGAATCTCGGGGACTTGGTTCGGCTCTTCGGAGAAGAACGGGTCGAAGTCGGGATCATGCCGCTTGCCGGGGGTGAGCGGACGGGGCCCGCTGTCGACCTTCGCACGAACCTGGTCGCCGATCGAACTGGTTCGTGGGCGATGCTTGCGAACCTCTGCCATGCCAATCCTCCCGGCTCAAGAACCTGCGGCGATTGTACCTGCGGACCGGTTCGGCACCAGCCCCCACTAGACTGCCGGGGTGAGCTTTCATCTGTACGACGAGCGAAGTGGCAGCTTGACCGAATTCGTCCCGCTGAGGTCCGGCGAGGTTTCGATCTACCACTGTGGCCTGACCGTGCAGGCGCCACCGCACCTTGGCCATATCCGCAAGGAGGTCGTCTTTGACGTACTCCGGCGCTGGCTCACCGTCCAGGGCAACCGCGTCAAGGTGGTCGCCAACGTCACCGACATCGACGACAAGATCCTCGCCAAGTCGGCCGCCCAGGGCATCCAGTGGTACGAACTCGCATACTCGATGGAATTGGAGTTGCACCGCGCCTACCGGGCGCTCGGCTGCCAACCACCCAACTACGAGCCGCGCGCCACCGGGCACATCCCCGAGATGGTCGAACTGGTGAAGGTGCTGATCGACCGAGGTCATGCCTATCGCGCCACCGACGGCTCAGGTGACGTCTACTTCGACGTTCTATCCTGGCCTGACTACGGAGAACTGTCGAACCAGCGGGTGGGTGACATGGCACCGGCAACTGACGCCGACCCACGCGGCAAGCGCGACCCCCGCGACTTCGCGCTGTGGAAGGGCACCAAGCCCGGCGAACCGGCCACCGCGTCCTGGCCCAGCCCGTGGGGACGCGGGCGCCCTGGTTGGCACCTGGAGTGCTCGGCGATGAGCCTGAAGTACCTGGGTAGCGAGTTCGACATCCACGGCGGCGGCCTCGACTTGCGTTTCCCACACCACGAGAACGAGCTCGCCCAGTCCCGGGCAGCCGGGCACGACTTCGCCAAGTACTGGATGCACAACGCGTTCGTCACCATGGCCGGCGAGAAGATGAGCAAGTCGCTGGGCAACAGCGCCTTGGTCAGCGAAGTCACCCAGCAGTACGAGCCCCGTGCGGTGCGGCTCTACCTTGTCGCCCCGCACTACCGGTCGGCGATCGAGTTCAGCCCCACCTCGCTGACCGAGGCGAGCGCCCAGCTTGAGCGGATCGACTCCTTCCTGGAACGCGCCGGGGCGTCCGCGCCGGTCGAGTTCGACCCGGCTCGGCTGCCGGTCGAGTTCGTGGCGGCCATGGACGACGACCTCGGCACCCCGGCGGCCGTGGCGGTGATCTTCGAGACCGTCAAGCAGGGCAACCGGGCGATCGACGCCGGCGACCGGGGTGCCGCCGAGGACGCGCTGGGGCGGGTGCGGGCGATGCTGCACGTCCTCGGTCTCGACCCCCACGACCCGGTCTGGGCCGCCGCCGGTGGCGCAGACCTGGGTGACGTCGTCGACGGGCTGGTCGACCTGGTGCTGGCGCAGCGCAGCCAGGCCCGCGCCCGCAAGGACTGGGCCACCGCGGACGCGATCCGCGAACAACTGGCCATCATTGGCCTGACCATCGAGGACACCCCAGACGGCGTCCGCTGGAGCATCTGAGGAGAACACATGACAACCGGACGCAAGGTCGGCTCCGGCGGGCAGCGCAAACGCGGCCTGGCCGGCCGCGGGCCCACCCCCAAGGCGGAGGACCGCGTTTACCACAAGGCGTACAAGACCAAGCAGGGCGCCGGACAAGGCGGCACCAAGTCCGGCGGACGTTCACCGCGTCCCAGCAGCCACGGCCAGGGGGCGGGCGCCGACTGGGTGGTCGGACGCAACCCGGTGCTGGAGGCGATGGCCGCCGGGCTGCCGATCAAGGCCGGCTATGTGGCCGAGGGCAGCGAGCGGGACGACCGGCTGCGTGACATCTTCAAGTACGCCGCGGAGCATTCCATCCCGTTGCTGCAGACCACCCGCGCCGAGTTAGATCGCCTCACCGGTGGTGCAGTGCACCAAGGGGTGGCTCTCCAGCTACCCAGCTACCAGTACGCCCACCCCGACGACCTGATGGCCGACGCACTGCACAACGACGTCCACCAGGGGCTGGTGGTGGCGCTGGACGGCATCACAGATCCGCACAACCTCGGTGCGATCATCCGCTCGGCCGCCGCTTTCGGGGCGCACGGGGTGATCATCCCCGAACGTCGTTCCGCGTCGGTCACCGCCGTCGCCTGGAAGGCCTCGGCCGGGGCGTTGGCCCGCATCCCGGTGGCACGCGCGGTAAACCTCAACCGGACGCTGCAGGACTACACCAAGGCCGGCTTCACCGTCGTCGGCCTGGCCGGTGAGGGCGAGACCGACATAGCCGGCGTCCCTGGCGTGGACGGCCCCGTCCTGCTGGTCGTCGGGTCCGAAGGCGAAGGATTGGCCAGGCTCACCCGCGAGCGCTGCGACCTGCTGGCGCGTATTCCGATCTCCAGCGAAGTGGAGAGCCTCAACGCCTCGGTGGCCGCGGCGATCGCCCTGTACGAGATCGCCCGTTGTCGGGGAGACCTGGACTGAGGCGGTTCACACTCGCAGCGGCCCGCTGAGATCTGGGATTGCCCGTCTGCTAGGTTGGGCGCGCCGGCAGTGGTAGCTGTCCCTGAGTTACCAGAGCGGCCCGAGAGGTGAACCATGCCGTCCACAGATGCGCTCCTGGTCCTCGACGCTGCCGACGACGTGGCGGTGGCTCGCCGGGTCTTGGTTCCCGGTGAGGTGATCGCCGTCGGCGACACCAGGCTGACGGTTCGCGACGAGGTCACCATCGGGCACAAGATTGCGTTGCACGACATTGCGACCGCCGCACCGGTCACCAAGTACGGCTACCAGATCGGTCTGGCCCGGCAACCGATCAAGGCCGGACAGCACGTCCATTTGCACAACCTCGCGTTCAGTTCCCACACCACGTCGGTGGCGGCCGACTTCGGCGGCCGGGGCTGGTCGGCCCCGCAGCTTCCCGAGCGCACCACCTTTCTCGGCGCGGTGCGCAGTGACGGCAGTACGGCCACCCGCAACTACATCGCTGTGCTGTCGACGGTGAACTGCTCGGCGAACGTGTGCGAGATCGTGGCGAACGAAGTGACGCGACGGGGGCTGCTGGCCGACCACCCCAACGTGGACGGTGTCATCCCGCTGGTACACACCCTGGGCTGCGGTATGTCGTCCGAAGGGCTGGAGGTGCTGCAACGCACCCTGGCCGGCTTCGCCGCCCACCCCAACGTGGGCGGGGTGGTGGTCATCGGGCTGGGTTGCGAGGTCAACCAGGTGAACCAGATGGTCGACCAGATCCGGCTGCGCCCCGGCACACCACTGGTGAGGATGGACATCCAGACCTCCGGCGGCACTCGCGGCGCCGTGGCGGTCGCCGTTGAGGCTATCGCCAAGATGCTGCCCGAGGTGGACGCGTCGTTCGTGCGCACCGAACGTCCGGTCAGCGAACTGGTGCTGGGCCTCAACTGCGGCGGGTCGGATGGTCTGTCCGGGCTGACCGCCAATCCGGCGCTCGGCTTCGCGTCCGACCTGATCGTTGCGCAGGGTGGCCGCTCGGTGCTGGCTGAGACCCCAGAGGTCTACGGCGCCGAATCGCTGCTGGTGCAGCGGGCCGTCAGCGAACAGACCGCGCAGCGCCTGCTCGACAAGCTCGCCTGGTGGCAGGAGTACACCGCGAAGCTGAACGTGACCATGGACGCCAACCCGTCGCCCGGCAACAAGGCGGGCGGCATTACCACGATCCTCGAGAAGTCGCTCGGCGCCGTGGCCAAATCGGGGCAGGCACCACTGGCGGCGGTCTACGACTATGCCGCGCCGATCGACCAGCCCGGGCTGGGCATGATGGACACCCCGGGCTACGACCCGGTCTCGGTCACCGGTCTGATCGCCGGGGGCGCGAACCTGGTCTGCTTCACCACCGGACGAGGCTCTGCGCTGGGCACCCGGCCGGCACCTACCCTGAAGCTGGCCACCAACGACGACCTGTATGCCCGCATGCCCGATGATGTGGACATCAACTGCGGGCCGGTCTTCTCGGCCGACGTATCTGTGGCTGACAAGGGCTTGGAGGTCTACCATGCGCTCTTGGACCTCGCCTCGGGTCAACCGTCGAGAAGCGAAGCGCTGGGTTATGGCAGCAATGAGTTCGTCCCGTGGCAAATCGGTGTGGTGATGTAGGGCCGTCCCTGCACCAAGGAAGAAGAGAGTGTCGCAATGTCCGCGAACCCCCGGATGAAGCCTCTGGAACGCAAGGTGCTGCGCGACACGGTCTACGAATCGCTCGTGGACATGTTGATGTCGGGCACCCTTGCGCCGGGTGCGTCGCTGAGCATAGACGGCCTCGCCAGCGGCCTCGCGGTCTCACCCACACCGGTTCGTGAGGCCCTGGTCCATTTGGAGCGCACCGGACTGGTCTTTCGAGAACCGCTGCGCGGCTACCGGGTGGCGCCCTTGTTGGACACCGACCAGGTCGCCCAACTTTGCGATGCCCGGGCCATCGTCGAGCTCGGCGCGCTCGAGCTGGCGTTTCAGAACGCCGACGATCTGGCGGACGACTTGGCCAAGGCCCTCGTCGCGCACGCGGAGGTCGCCAAGGCAGTCGCCGGCATCCCACCCGACCCCGCCGCCATCGGCGCCTTTCGCGGGTATGCGACGGCCGACTGGGAATTCCACCACGCCATCTTCCGGCACTCCGGGAACACCTACCTGCTGTCCGTCGCCGACTCGCTGCCCATGCATCTGCACCGGCTGCGTCAGTCGGTCACTCGGGGCGTTCACGACGCCGAGGCATCTGTCGCAGAACACGCCGAAGTGCTGCGCGCGGTACAGGACGGCGACCTCGAACAGGCGAGGAGGGCGATGCGGACGCACCTGGCCAACGTCAAGGAACGCTCGCTGAGTGAGACCACGCCGGATGCCGCCGGCTGACCGTTGTTCGTCCAGCAAGGGCACGGCGCTAGAGTGACGCTGACGTCACCTTCCAGACTAGGAGCGCTCGTGTCCGACCCCGCAGCCACCGCTTCCACCGCCTACCGGGCGATGCTGTCGCTCATTGCCAGCGTGGAACCAAGAATCGCCGAGGCCATCAAGGCCGAACTGGACGACCAGCGGGCGTCGCTGAAGCTGATCGCGTCCGAGAACTACGCGTCGCTGCCCACCTTGCTGGGCATGGGCACCTGGCTCAGCGACAAGTACGCCGAAGGCACCGTCGGGCACCGCTTCTACGCCGGCTGTCAGAACATCGACACGGTTGAGGCGGTGGCGTCCGAGCATGCTCGGGAACTGTTCGGCGCCGACTACGCCTATGCGCAGCCACACTCGGGCATCGACGCCAATCTGGTGGCCTACTGGGCGATCCTCAGTCATTTCATCGAGCGGCCGACCTTGGAGAGGCTGGGCGCGAAGACCGTGCACGACCTCAGCCAGGACGACTGGGATGGGCTGCGCCACGACTTCGGCAATCAGCGGCTGATGGGGATGAGCCTGGACGCCGGCGGCCACCTCACCCACGGTTTTCGCCACAACATCTCGGGCAAGATGTTCGATCAGCGCAGCTACGGCACCGACCCCGAAACCGGGCTCATCGACTACGCCGCGCTGCGTCAACAGGTGCGGGCCTTCAAGCCGCTCATCCTGGTCGCCGGCTACTCCGCTTATCCGCGGCGGATCAACTTCGCCATCATGCGCGAGATCGCCGATGAGGTGGGCGCGGTGCTGATGGTCGACATGGCGCACTTCGCTGGGCTGGTCGCCGGGAAGGTCTTCACCGGCGACGAGGATCCGATTCCGCACGCGCAGGTCGTCACCACCACCACGCACAAGTCGCTGCGCGGCCCACGCGGTGGCCTGGTGCTTGCCACCAAGGAATTCGCCGACGACGTCGACCGCGGCTGCCCGATGGTGCTCGGGGGTCCGCTCGGCCACATGATGGCCAGCAAGGCCATCGCGCTTGCCGAGGCCCGCCAACCCTCGTTCCAGCTGTACGCCCAGCAGGTCGCCGACAACGCCAAGGCGCTGGCCGAGGGGCTGCTGAAGCGCGGCGCCAGGCTGGTCACCGGCGGCACCGACAACCACCTTGTGCTGGTGGACGTGGCCGGCTCGTTCGGGCTGACCGGACGCCAAGCCGAGGGCGCGCTGCTGGATTCCGGCATCGTGACCAACCGCAACTCGATCCCCCGCGACCCGAACGGCGCGTGGTACACCTCCGGGATTCGACTCGGCACCCCCGCATTGACCACACGGGGCTTCAGCACCGCCGACATGGACGCGGTCGCCGGCCTGATCGTCGCCGTCCTGCAGCAGACCTCACCCACCCCCACCGCTGCCGGAGCCCCCGGCAAGGCGAAGTATTCCCTCGCCGAGGGCGTCGCCGACGCCACCAAGTCGGCCGCAGGTGAGCTGCTCGGGAACCATCCGTTGTACCCGGGTCTGGAGCTTTGAGCCTGCCGACGGTCAGTGGCGTGAGTAGAGCTTGCCCTCGACAGTGGTGATGAACGCGTCGATCGAACTCGGCAGATCCGACAGTTGCCAAGTGGCGGGGGCACGGTACCAACCCAGATCGTCCGGATCGGGCACGCCGGGGTCGTCGTCGGCGTCCACCAACGCCTGCAGCCAGCGATCGAAGCTACCCAGCACGATCGCATACGGGATGATCCGCGAGATTTCGGCATAGGCATCGTCTTTGGGGACGTGGGTGGTCGGCTGGGTGGCCAGGTTCATGGCCAGCACCTGGAGACCCTTGAGCGCCGCGGAGCCCTGGGAGGTGCGGCGGGGCATCTGCTGGCTCACCCACAGGACGCCGACCGCCAGCCCGACCAGCACCAGGCCGAGCAGCCCGAACCGGGTGAGCGCGACCAGCAGCCCCAGGGCCACCAGCGACGCGACCACCGCGATGGTACCCAGCCGACTCCATTTGGCGCGCACCACGTCTGGGCGAGCCGAGAACCAGCCTTGGTCCACCACTTCTTCGTAGATCTGGTCCTGAACCTGCGGGACGACCGGCCCGACCACCTCGCTGATGCGTGAAACGAAGACCGGCTCGCCGTCCGCAGGTGCCAGCGCGTCGACCAGGGTGCGCTCGTAACTATGCAATTCGTCCAAGCCCTGCCCCCGCTCAAAGGTCCATTCGGTGGCACCGTGGTTCAGGTTGGTTCGTGGCAGTTCGATGATCGTCAAATGCCCGCGCTGGGCGACATCGACGATCGTTGCCGCAAGGTCGATCGGATCCACCCGCTCGTCGGTCAGGGTGCCCACCTGCCCGGGCGCCATGTTGACGACCATCCTGAATCGCTCCTCACCGGCGGCCACCGGCTCGAACTGCGCGACCATGGTTGGCGCTCCGCCGGCCCTGTCGGTGCCGCGCGAACGATGCAGGTAGAACAGCGCCGCACCGCCGATCAGCAGGGCGGCAAGGGCTGCAATCAGCGGCAGCGGCTGGGCGGAGAAGGCCCGGTCCAGCGTCCACCGCTCGGTGATTACCTGATTGGGGGCTACCGCGTCTGAGCGAAGTGAGAAGGTCAGGACGACCACCTCACCCGGCCCGCGCGGGCCATCGGTGAACTGCGGATAGGTTGCTTCGAAGGTGCCGGACGCATAGGTACGGCAGCTGACCGTGTTGGACGGCGGGCCGGCCTGGCAGTTGATGTCGTTGGTCCGCGCCCCGGCCGGCAGCGCGATCTCGCCACGGACGTCCTGGACGCCGACGCTGAGGCCTTGCAGAAGACGCCAGGAAACCTCTGTCATGTCGGGCTGTCCGCTCACCGCCGGCAGGGC
>CALMKG010000164.1 GCA_937867175.1 uncultured Propionibacterium sp.
CCGCACAGCTGATGGCCGACCAGCCGACCCACCGGCTGGCCCAACTCAGCGACCTCCACCTCACCGTGCAGAACACGCCGCTTGCCGGGCAGATCGATCCACTCGACGTCGACGTCGGCTGAACCCAGGTTAGGAGACCCGCACCCGGATGGTGTGCGGGATCTCGGTCAGTTCGCGGGTCAGGCCCGGGGCGGCCGAGGTGACGTCGGTCACGACGTAGCCGACCTCGCTGTTGGTGTTCAGCGCCTGGAAGGCGATGTTCGCTTGGTGTGAGCTGAGCACCTTGGTGAGGTTGGCGAGCACCCCGGGGACATTGCGATGGATGTGGATCACCCGGCGGCCTTGTTGCGCTGGCACCTGTACCTGCGGCAGGTTCACACTCATCACGGTGGAGCCACCGGCCATGAAGTCGACCAGCTTGCCGGCGGTGAACCGGCCGATATCAACCTGCGCCTCTTGGGTGGAGCCGCCGACATGGGGGGTGAGGATGACGTTCGGCAGACCCTGCAGTTCGTTGACGAACCGGTCCCCTGCTGCGCGCGGCTCACTGGGGTAGACATCCAGGCCGGCGCCGGCGATGTGGCCGGACCGGACTGCGGCGGCCAGCGCCGGGATGTCCACGACATGGCCTCGGGAAAGGTTCAGGAAGAGCGCACGGGGACGCATCCGGCCGAATTCGGCCTCGCCGAACAGGTTCGTGTTCTCCGGCCGGCCGTCGACGTGGACGCTGATGGTTTCGCAGGTGGCCAGCAGTTCGTCCAGGCTGTCGACACGCTTCGCGTTGCCCATGGCCAGCTTGTCCACCACGTCGTAGAACCAGACCCGCATCCCGAAGGATTCGGCCAGCACGGAAAGCTGCGAGCCGATGTTGCCGTATCCGACCAGTCCGAGGGTGCGGCCACGGACCTCGTGGGCGCCGCCGGCCGACTTATCCCAGATGCCCTCATGCATCTGCTTGTTCTTGTCGGTCAGATGGCGAGCCAGCGCCACGATCTCTGCCAGGGCCAGCTCGACGACACTGCGGGTGTTGCTGTAGGGGGCGTTGAAGCAGGCGATACCCAGCCGGGCGGCCGCGTCCAAGTCGATCTGGTTGGTGCCGATGCAGAATGCGCCCACGGCTTGGAGCTCGGAGGCACTCGCCAGGACCCGCTCGGTGAGCTGGGTACGCGAGCGGATGCCGAGCAGCGTCACGCCTTCCAAGGCATCGATCAGGTCGTCCTCGCCGAGAGCGCCGCGACGGTTCTCGACCTCGTAACCGGCATCGGCGAGCAGTCGGGTGGCCTCAGGGTGGATGTTCTCAAGCAGCAGGGCTTTCACGACGAAGCATTCTACGGGGCTGAACCGCCCGGCCTTCAAGTCGTCCGGGGCAACCGTGGCACGCTGGCGAGCAGTTGCTGGGTGTAGGGGTGCTGAGGGTCGGCGTAGATGCGGGCAGCTAAGCCGGACTCGACTACGCGTCCGCGCTGCATCACCACGATGGTGTCGCACAGGTGCCGCACCACCGCCAAATCATGGCTCACGAAGACCAAGGTCAGACCGTGTTGTGCCACAAGGTCGGTCATCAGGTTGAGTACCTGAGCGCGAACGCTGACGTCCAGCGCTGAGACCGCCTCGTCGGCGATCAACACTTTGGGGCTGGGCGCCAGGGCTCGGGCGATGGCGATCCGTTGCCGCTGGCCACCGCTGAACTGGTGCGGGTACCGTCGGGCGTCGGTGGGGTCGAGGCCTACCTGCCGCATCAGCTCGGTCACCCGTTCTTGGGGGTCGGGACGCCGCAAGCCTCGCCAGATCTTCGAACGCAACGGCTCGGTGATGATGTCGGCGACCCGCATCCGGGGGTCAAGCGATGATCTGGGGTCTTGGAAGACGAGTTGCACCCCGCGACGCAGCCAGGCCAGGTCGGCCTCGGTGCGTCCCACGATCGACTCACCGGCGAACCGGATCTCGCCGCTGGTCGGCCTGGACAGTGCGGCCAGCATCCGGATCAGCGTTGACTTGCCCGAGCCGGACTCGCCGACGATGCCCAGTCGTTGACCGGCGCGAATGTCGAGGGTGACATCGGAGACCGCGGTCACCGGCCGGGGGCCGCGCCGGTAGATCTTGACCAGATTGCGCACCTCATAGATGGGTTCGGCGTCCGGCCACGGAACGCGCTCAGCGGTCATGGAAGTCCTCCAGTACCGGCAGCCGCTCACCGGGCGCGACCGCGTCCAGATTCGCGGTTGCGATCAACCCGGCCGTGTAGGAATGCCTGGGCTCCCGCAGCACCTCGGGGAGACTGCCCTGCTCGACGATTCGGCCATCGCGCATCACTGCAATCCGGTCGCACAGCTGGCTCACCACCGCTAGGTCGTGGCTGATGAACAACAACGCCGAGCCCGACTCATCCAAACCGTTGCGCAACTCGGTCAGCACGCGTGCCTGCACCGTGACGTCCAACGCAGTGGTCGGCTCGTCCGCGATCAGCAGGTCTGGGGTGTTGATCAGCGCCATCGCAATCAGGACGCGTTGCCGCTGCCCGCCCGACAGCTCGTGCGGGAAGCTGTCAGCGACTCGCTCGGGGTCGTCGATGCCCACCTTGCCCAGCATCTCAAGCACCCGGGGTCTGGCGAGCCCGCTCGGGGCGCCTTGGTGCAGACGCAGCACCTCCGCCACTTGGCGTCCGGTCACCATGGTGGGATCAAGCGCGGTCATCGGCTCCTGGAAGACCATGCTCAGCTGGCTGCCGCGCAGCGCGGAATACTCGGCGTCCGCCAAGCCGACCAGTTCCCGGTCGTGCCAGCGGATCGAGCCCCTGACGTGCGCGGTGTCGCTGAGCAGCCCGATGATCGCCAGCGCGGTCACCGACTTGCCCGAGCCGGACTCCCCGATGAGCCCGAGACGCTCCCCCGGCTGAATGACCAGATCCACGTCGCTCACCGCCCAGCTGCGTGAGCGGCCGAACCGGACGCCCAGGTCGGTGACCCGCAGCAGTTCGTTCACTTGTCCGCCTCTCGCAACGTGGGGTCGAGCAGTTCCCGCATGCCGTCGCCGAGCAGGTTGAACCCCAGCACCGCGAGCGCAATGAACAGCCCCGGCCAAAATGCCAGGTTCAGGTTCGAGTACAAGTAGGGCTGCGCCTCGTAGATCATCCGTCCCCAGGTCGGTGTGGTTGGCGGAGTACCGAGCCCGAGGTAGCTGAGGGACGCTTCGGCCAGGATCGCCAGACCGAAGCTGACCGACGCCTGCACCAGGACGACCGGGGTGATGTTGGGCAACACGTGGCGCATCGCGATGCCGCGGCGTCCGATACCGGCCCCCCGGGCAGCCAGGATGTAGTCCTGGCTCAGCACCTGCAGCGCCGCTCCCCTGGCGACACGTGCGAACGCCGGGATTGACGCGATGCCGATGGCAACCATCGCCGTCAACGTCGAACCTGAGCCGCGGGCGGCGGCCAACAGGATCGCCAGCAGCAGCGCGGGGAAGGCGTAAACGATGTCGGTGGCGCGCATGATCAACTGTCCAACCCAGCTGCGGTTGATGGCGGCGGTGATACCCAGGGGCACACCGAGCAGCGCGCCGATGCCGACCGCGACCACCCCGACGAGCAGACAGCTGCGGGCTCCGATCAGGATCCGGCTGAAGATGTCCTGCCCGAAGCCGTCGGTGCCCATCAGGTGCTCGGCGCCGGGTGGCGCCAGGCGGTTGGTGCCGACCTGGGTGGGTGACCACGGAGTCCACACGATCGACAGCAAGGCCAGCAGCACCACCACGGCCACCATGGCCGCGCCCACGATGAGGGTCGGGTTGCGCTTCACGACTCGTACTGCTCCTCCCCGGCACGCAGCCGGGGATCGATGACCGCGTAGCTCAGGTCGACCAGCAGGTTGATCACGAGCACCAAGGCAACCAGGATCATCACGATCGTCTGGACGACCGGGAGGTCCCGATTCGCCACCATTTGCAGCAGGTACGACCCCAGGCCGGGCAGCACAAAGACGGACTCCACAACGATCGCGCCCACGAACAGGGTCGCGAACTGCAAGCCGACGACGGTCACGAGCTGCAGAGCCGCATTCCGAAGGCCGTGTCGCAGCAGCGCAGGCCAACGGCGCCAGCCGATCGCCCGAGCCGTGCGGAAGTAGTCCTGGTTCAGCACATCGATGAACGCGGAGCGCACGTACCGGACCAGCACCGCCCCCTGCACCAGCCCCAAGGTGATCGCCGGCAAGACCAGGTGCGACAGCCAGCCAGCCACCGATTCGCCGGGGGTGACGTAGCCGTTGGCCGGCAGCCAGCGCAGCCGTACCCCAAACACCAGGCTGAGCCCGATACCTACCACGAATGCCGGAATGGCCATCCCGAACTGGCTGACCCCCGAGACCACCACGCCGTCGGCACGGTGCCGACGCAGCGCCGAGTGGATGCCCAATGGCAACGCGATGGCCACTGCGAAGAACATGCCGAAGACCACCAGCGACAACGTGACCCCGAACTTGCCGGCGACAATCGGCGCGATTGGCTGCCCCGTCAAGGCGGAGGTGCCCAACTGCCCGCTGAACAGCCCGCCGATCCACTCGAGATAGCGGACCAGCAACGGACGATCAAGACCAAGCTGGGCACGCAGCGCTTCGACCGCCTCCGGGGAGGCATTCGGGCCAAGCATGACACCGGCCAAGTCACCGGGCAGCAGGTTCAGCAGGGCGAAGACGATGAGGGACGCAATCAACAGACTGCCCGCGAACCAGGCGACGCGGCCCGCCCATCGAACCATCAGTTCGGAGGCGCGCTGACACTGGTCATGTCGAAGCTCAAGCTCGTCGCGTTCTGGTTCACCCCGGCCACATCGGCCTTGGTCACCACGAGGTTCGGTAGCAACCAGAGGAAGTCGGCGGCGGCGTCATCGGCCAGAATCCGGGCGGCCTTCTTCATCAGCGCGATCTGCTCGGCGTCAGTGGCTGTTGTGTCCGCCTGGGCGATCAGCGTCTGGAACTCGGCGTTGTCGTAGTGCCAGTAGTACGTCGGATCAGCGAACCGCGCAATGTCGCGGGTCTCGACATGCGCGACGATCGTCATGTCGTAGTTCGATTCCACCATCACCTGCTGGATCCAGGTGGCCGGGAACTCCAGCTCGTCCACGGTCACCTGGATGCCGACCTCGGCGAGTTGGCTGGCGATGTAGGTTGCCGCGCCGGGCGCATACGGCAACGTGGGGATGCGCAGTCTGAGGTTGATCTGGCCAAGACCGGACTCCGCCAGCAACTCGCGAGCCTTCGCCGGATCGTAGGGAATCTCATTGGAGAGGTCTTCGTACCACGGGTCGGTGGGGGGGACCATCGACCCGATGAGCGGCCCCTTGCCGGCCCACACCGAATCACGCAGACCCTTGCGGTCGATCGCGTGGATGATCGCCAGCCGCACCTTCAGGTTCCGCAGCGCAGGGGTCTGATGGTTGAAGCCGAGCACGATCTCGCCACTGGTGACGCCTTCGAGGATCGTGAAGCGCGGGTCATTGAACTGATCGAGCGCCTGCGGCGCCGCCACGTTGGACACCACGTCCAATTGGCCGGCGAGCATGGCCGCGTTCATGGCGTTGGCGTCGGTGAAGTACTTGAAGGTGACGCCGGCGAGCTTGGTGGGGGTTCCCCAGTAGTTGTCGTTGCGCTTCAGGACCACCGAGTCGCCCTGGGTCCACTGCTCGAAGACGAACGGTCCGGAGCCGGCCGGCTGTGTGGCGCGTGTGGCCGAGCCCGCGGGATCGTAGATGATGCCAGCGGTCTGGGCCATTGAGTACAACCAGTTGTGTGACGGCTGCTTGAGCACGAACTCGACGGTGTTCTCGTCCACCGCGCGCATCGATTCGATCGGGGCCATCTGTGACTTGAGTACGGGCAGCACGGCCGGGTCGGTGATGATGCGGTCGATCGAGGCGATGACTGCGTCCGCGGTAACCTGGGAACCGCTGGCGAACCGCGCCTGTGGACGCAACTCGAAGGTGTAGGTCTTGGCGTCAGGGGTCATCACCCACTCGTTGGCCAACAAGGGCTGAAGGAGCCCTTCACCGTCGATCTTCAGAAGGGTCTCGTAGACGTTGTAAAGCAGCACCTGTGGGATCGCCGCTGCATCGGAGGCGGATGGATCCATCGTGTTCGGCGAGGCGGAGGCGCCGACCACCAGCTGCCGGTCCTGCGGCTCGGACGTCCCGGGGCTGCAAGCAGCCAGGCCCAATGCCAACAGTGCAACGAGAACTGTGGCCAACCGGTGGAACCCGTTGGGTTTCATTTGTACTCCTGGTTACTGGGACTGGAACGCGACAAGTCTAGTCATCGCCCTCGGTCTCGGCCATGCACGGCGCGAGTTTGGGACTTCTCGCAAAGGCGGCTATAGTTCACTGAGTCAACGCGGGGTGGAGCAGCTCGGTAGCTCGCTGGGCTCATAACCCAGAGGTCA
>CALMKG010000165.1 GCA_937867175.1 uncultured Propionibacterium sp.
GCCGCCCGTAAGGCCGTCGAGTGCGTGGACGACGTCGTCCGCGACGCGTGAGGTCCGCGTCGAAGGACGCGGAGCCCAGCCTGTGGATACCCATCGCCGCGTACCTTCCGCTGTTATGCTTGTCACAAAGCCGGAATCTTCCAGACGAGGGTTTGCGGAACCGCTCTCAAGGCGAAGAAGCCAATAGGAGGTACCTGCGAATGACCACGGACCGTACAACCAGCACGAGAACGCCAGGGCAGATTGCCGCCTTGGGGGCCGCACTGGTTACGGCTGCACTCATCCTGTCCGCTGTCCCCTCCGGGGCTGCGGGCACAGCCACGACCGCTCGACTCAGTGGAGCCGACCGCTACGCCACGAGTGCAGCCATTTCCAGAGCGTCCTTCCAGGCCGGTGTGAGCACGGTTTTCGTCGCGTCCGGTGAGGACTTTCCGGACGCGCTCGCAGTGGGCGCTGCGGCCGGAGCTGTCGAGGCGCCCGTGCTGCTCACGAAGCACGGTGTTCTGCCTGCGTCCGTCGAGGCGGAGATCGATCGTCTCAATCCCGGGAGAATCGTCGTTGTTGGCGGTCCGGCGGCCGTCTCGAATCAGGTGGTGCTCGAATTGCGCGACCACTCGCGCTCTGTCACTCGAATCGCCGGTTCTGACCGCTACGAGACCGCCGCCAAGATTTCAGCGGCGTACTTCGACATCGCCCTCGACAACGCTTTTGTCGCGTCCGGCGCCGACTTCCCGGATGCTGTCTCGGCGGCTGCGATTGGTGCCGCACTACACGCCCCCATGCTTCTTACAGCGCCGAACAGGCTTCCAGACACGACAGCCGACGAGTTGGAACGCATTGACGCTCGGCGCATCATGATCCTCGGCGGCAGCGCCGCGATCGACGAAGCGACTGCCGAAGATGTGGAGGAATTCATCTTTGCGCAGGTGCTCCGAGTTGCTGGGGCAGATCGCTACGAAACGTCAGCGCAACTCTCCTCCCTCGCCTACCAGCACCGAACAGCCGACACGGTCTATCTCGCATCCGGCAGTGGCTTCGCCGATGCTGTTGCGGGCGCGCCGGTGGCAGGCATGAACGACTCACCAATCCTCCTCGTCGACGGGGACCGACCGACGCAAGCCGTCTGCAACGAGGTCTCTCGCCTCGAGGCACGGCACGTGGTCGCTCTCGGCGGAACGGGAGCTGTGTCGAATGAGGTGCTGAGGTACGTCGCAGAGAAGTGCGCGGCGCAGGGAAGCGCGGTCCAACCGGGAACTGACCCTGTCACGAGCCCATCGCCAACTCCCGGTGTCCCGGTCCCCGGCGGCGACACTCCCCCTGACCAGGACATCACCTGCTCATCTTTCCAGACCCAGTCGCAGGCGCAGGCCTTCCACGACTACTGGCTGGGGAAGGGCTTCTCCGACTACTACGACCTCGATGACGACGGTGACGGTGTCGCGTGCGAGTCGCTGATCGTCTACGGGTAGCCCACGGGGCACGCATGACTGAATATGCCGCTTGCGCTGCGGCGGTCGGGAGTAGCGACAGCCCATGAGCGCAGCGCCAATCCGAGCGCTCCACGTCAATGACGCAGCCTTCACGACGACGGTGTTGCTTGCCGAGGCGCGCCGGCGGGGCCTTCCTTGGGGTTATCTCCAACTGGCCGTTACAGAGCCGAGTTGGCGGGGGTTTGATCGCTTCGTGCGCCGGGGCGCCCGCGGTCTCGCCTGGGAGGCGCGCCTCGCACTTGCCGCCGCGCATGCTGACCTACTTCATGTTCACGTGGCCAGCGTGGAGCGCCATACCGGCTGGTTACCCCGTCCCTACGTGCTCCACCTCC
>CALMKG010000166.1 GCA_937867175.1 uncultured Propionibacterium sp.
GTCTCTAACGGTGTCATCACGGTCGCTGTCACTGGCCTTGGCTCCGCGGACGCCACGGGCAACATCACGCTCGCGCCGACGTTCAGCGCCAATTCCGTTCGGTGGCTGTGCGCTGGCTCTCTGCCGTCCAAGTACCGCCCTGCCAGTTGCCGCTGAGGCAGGGTGCATAGCGTGAGCCGAGAGGACTTACGCGAGTTCGTGGTTGCCACCCGAGGGGCCCCCGGCGACGGGGGTTTCTCGCGTGGCGATGCAGAACGGCGGCCCAGCGGGTCGCCTCCCGGGCAGGGTCTCCGACTGTCCTGGGCCGCTCTCCTTCCGGGGGTGGTCCTGTGGGGCGTGTTCGTCCTCTGTTACTGGCTCTACTCGCTCGGCTTTCCATCGGGCTTCCAGTTCGATGACACGCACAACCTCGAGGGTTTGAAGGGCGTAGAAGATGCCCTCTCTGCGTGGGCCTTCCTTCTGGGCGGAGACGCTGGCTGGCTCGGCCGGCCCATCGCCCTCGCGAGCTTCCTGCCTCAGGCGTCGTCGTGGCCGGATTCTCCTACTGACTTCCTGCGCGTCAACGGGCTGGTCCATTTGCTGAACGGTGCGCTGGTCGCGTGGCTGACGCTGCGACTGGCGCGGCGTGCGACGGGGGCCGGAAGCCGCGCGGAGTGGACTGCCTCTCTGGCCGCTGCGGTCTGGCTCTCGCTGCCCATACTCGCCTCAACGTCACTGTCGGCGGTCCAGCGGATGACGTCCCTCGCAGCGACGTTCGTGCTTGCCGGCTTGGTCCTCTATGTCGTCGGCCGCGAGCGGTATGCCACGCGGCCGCTGAACGGACTGGCTTTGATGACCAGCGGCGTCGCCGGCGGAGTGGTTTTGGCAACATTGACCAAGGAGAACGGAGCCCTCCTTCCGGCTTACGCGCTGGTGCTCGAGTACACCGTGCTGAGAGCCACGGGCGTCGCGACCGACCGTCGTATGCGGCGCTGGGTAGCCCTGGTGCTCTGGCTGCCGGTTGTCTTTCTGGTGGCCGCCATCGCCGCCCGCATCCCCGACCTGACCCGCTCGTACGAGATCCGCGACTTCAGCGCGGGCGAGCGTCTGCTGACTCAGGCACGCGCCCTTTGGTGGTACGTCTACCAGATGTTTCTGCCGCGGGCGGCCCAACTCGGCCCCTTCCACGACGATTACGTCGTGTCCACCGGGCTGTTGTCCCCGGCCACGACCCTGGTTTCGATCGCGGCCTGGTGCGCCGCGGTGGTCGTCGCGTATCGTAGCCGCCGATGGTCACCTCTACCCGGACTCGCCGTTTCTTGGTTCCTGGTGGGCCACAGCCTGGAATCGACCGTCCTGCCACTCGAGCTCGTCTTCGAACACCGGAACTACCTTCCGAGCGTCGGTCCGGTAGCGGCTCTGGCAATGCTGGCCGCGGTGGTCCCTCGGCCGTATCAGCGATTGGCTCGCTTTGGTGCAGGCGCGTACTTGGCGGTACTGGCTCTTGCGCTGCACTCCACGACGTCGCTCTGGGGTGATCGCGCCCTGTGGGCCCATCTGCAGCACGCCGAGCATCCCGACTCGGAGCGTGCGGTCCAACTGCTTGTCCAGCAGAATGTGAAGTCTGGTCACACCGGAGAAGCTCTGGCGCTGCTGAGCTCGAGCTTTGATCGCAACCCACGGCAACTCGGGCTCGGGTATCAGCGGCTACAACTTGCCTGCGCGATAGATGATCAGGATGCATACGAGACGCGTGAGCCTTCCGTGCTGGCGGCCGCCGTCGATGGGCGGCTCAGTTCGTCCACTACCTTTGCTATCCGAGAATTGATAAGGTTGCGCGAGGAGGGCACCTGCGCGTGGCTCAGTCGGGACCAAGTCGAACGGCTCACCGATCGCCTCTTGGCGAACCCGCGGTATCTGGCTAGTCGGGAGGCCACGCACTACCTGCACCACATCAAGGCGAGGATCTACGAGTTAGAGGGAAACCTCGATGGCACCGTTACACAACTGGAAGCGGCCTATACGGCGAGACCAAATCTCGAGACAGGCCTCATGATGGCCGGTGTGCTGACGAGTGCAGGGCTGTACGCTGACGCACTGGAACGCCTGGAGTGGCTGCAGACAGATGCCCCAGCAAACCCGATCCTTCGCCTTCAATG
>CALMKG010000167.1 GCA_937867175.1 uncultured Propionibacterium sp.
GGTGACAGTGGCGCCCTCGGCCTCCAGGGCTGCCTTGGCCTTCTCGGCCTCTTCCTTCTTCACGTTCTCCACGACAGCCTTCGGGGCCGACTCAACCAGGTCCTTGGCTTCCTTCAGGCCCAAGCTGGTCAGCGACCGGACAGCCTTGATGACGCCGATCTTCTTCTCGCCGGCGGACTCGAGGATGACGTCGAACTCGGTCTGCTCCTCGACCTCCTCGGCAGCCTCAGCGGCAACGGGTGCCGCGGCAGCCATCGCCATCGGGGCGGCGGCCTTCACGTCGAAGGCCTCCTCGAAGGCCTTCACGAACTCGGACAATTCGATGAGGGTCATCTCCTTGAACTGGTCAAGCAGATCCTCGGTGCTCAGCTTCGCCATCTTGGCGTCCTTCCTTACTCGTTCGAGGCAGCGTCAGCCGCCGCGTCAGTCGTGGTCTCGGCAGCATCCGCTGCTTCGGGTGCCGGGGATCCGGCAGAATCCTCGGCAGTCGCCGAGGCAGTGACGCTGTCTGCGTCGTCCGTCTTCTGGTCGTCTGCGGTGGCCGGGGTACCAGCACCGCCGATGGCCGAGGAATCCTCCTGGGCCTTGGTCTCCAGGGCACCGAAGAGTTGCGCGGCCTGGGTGAGCGGAGCAGCGAACGTGCCCACAGCCTTGCTGAGCGAAGCCTTCATGGCACCAGCCATCTTCGACAGCAGCACCTCACGCGACTCGAGGTCGGCGAGCTTCTTGACCTGGTCGGCGTCGAGGACACGGCCCTCGAGAACGCCGCCCTTGATGACCAGAAGCGGATTGGCCTTTGCGAAGTCCCGTAGGCCCTTTGCCACCTGGGCCACGTCCCCCTTGATGAAGGCGAGCGCGGTTGGCCCGGACAACTGTTCGTCGAGTCCCTCGACACCAGCTTCCTTGGCAGCAATCAGGGCGAGGGTGTTCTTCGCAACGGCGTAGCTGGCGTCCTCACCGAGGGACCGACGAAGGTCCTTCATGTGCTTGACGGTGAGTCCGCGATACTCGGTCAGCACGACGGCGGCACTGTTGCTGAAGTCGTCCTTCAGCTGCGCGACCGCGGCTGCCTTGTCAGGCCTCGCCATTGGGTCTCCTTCCCACTTCTTCATAAGTGTCGAGGACCTCGGTCGGCGTGCTTCAAGGGCAAAACAAAGGCCCCGTGACGCAGGCGTCCCGGGGCGTGCAGGCCAACCTCTTGGGCAGCCTTCGGCTGGTTCACCTGCGCAGGCGTCCTTGCGGACTTTGAAGTACGGCTACCGGCGGTCTTCGGCTCTCGAAACATTAGCCCCCACCGACCTCAGGGCCAAATCGCCGACAAGTTGGCGCGGACGAACAGGCCCCCGCCAGGCGGTATGCCTGCGGGGGCCTGCGGGGCTCGCGCCCGACGATGACTCAGGCGACGGACTCGTCCTTCACCGGCTTCGAAGCAGCCGGATCGAGTCGCACGCCCGGGCCCATGGTGGTGGACACGGTGATCTTGCGGACGTAGCGGCCCTTGGAAGTGTTCGGCTTCAGGCGTGCGACCTCCTCCATGGCAGTTCGGTAGTTCTCCAGCAGCGCCGCTGCACTGAAGCTGACCTTGCCCACCATGAACTGAAGATTGGCGTGACGGTCGACACGGAAGTCAATCTTGCCGCCCTTGATGTCGCCGACGGCCTTCGCAACGTCCATGGTGACGGTGCCCGTCTTCGGGTTCGGCATCAGACCACGCGGACCAAGGATGCGGCCCAGCCGACCGACCTTGCCCATCAGGTCGGGAGTCGCGACCACGGCGTCGAAGTCGAGGTAGCCACCGGCCACCTTCTCGATCAGCTCGTCGGAGCCGACTTCATCGGCGCCGGCCTGTGTGGCCTCCGCTGCCTTCGGGCCTTGGGCGAAGACGAGGACCCTTGCCGTCTTGCCGGTGCCGTGGGGCAGGTTGACCGTGCCGCGAACCATCTGGTCCGCCTTGCGGGGGTCGACACCCAGTCGCATCGACACCTCGACCGACTCGTCAAAACGACCGGCCGGGTACTGCTTGATGATCGCAATCGCCTCTTCGGGGGTGTAGAACTGACTGCCGTCCCGCAGTTCCGACGATGCGCGATAACGCTTGCTGTGCTTCATCTCTGGTTCCTTTCCGTCAGCCTCGTGGGCTGATCCACCAGTTCCTGGTTCGGATGCACGTCCTTCCAGGTGGGTTGATGGCAGACCGGAGACTCCTCCGGCGCCAGGAGCGTCACTCGACTGTGACACCCATGGAGCGGGCGGTGCCCTCGACGATCAGCATCGCCGCCTCGACATCGTTCGCGTTCAGGTCGGGAAGCTTGGTCGTGGCGATCTCGCGGACCTGGTCCTTGGTGATCTTGCCGGCCTTCTCCTTGCTCGGCTTGCTCGACCCCTTGGACAGGCCAGCGGCCTGCTTGATGAGTTCGGAGGCCGGCGGGGTCTTCACGATGAAAGTGAAGGTGCGGTCCTCAAAAATCGTGATCTCAGCCGGGACGATGGTGCCACGCTGGCCTTCGGTGCGGGCGTTGTACGCCTTCACGAACTCCATGATGTTGACACCATGCGGACCAAGCGCAGTACCGACCGGCGGAGCCGGCGTGGCAGCACCCGCCTGGATGGCGATCTTGACGATCGCCGCTACCTTCTTCTTGGGAGGCATTGTGGGTCCTTTTCCGTTTTCTGTTGATGATCGCAGCGGCTGGTGTGCGGCAGCTCGCCAACCGCTGCTGGCGCCGCCCGATGGACGGCAGCAGATCCTCGGTCAGACGACCTTCTGGATCTGCGGGAAGGTCAAGTCTACCGGGGTCTCGCGACCGAGGATTTCGACCATGGCCTTCACGCGCTGGTTGTGCGGGTTGATCTCGGTGAGAGTGGCGTGCACGCCCGCGAACGGACCATCCACCACCGTGACCGAGTCACCCACCTGGTAGTCAACAACCTCGACCTTCTTGCGGCGCCGCGGAGCCTGCCCAGCCGCGGCCACCTTGGCCTGCACAGACGGGGTGAGCATACCCTCCACCTCGTCCAAGCCGAGCGGCACTGGCTGGTTGGCGTGCCCAACGAACCCGGTCACCGACGGGGTGTGTCGCACAGCTGCCCATGACTCGTCCGTCAGGTCCATCCGCACTAGCACATAGCCCGGCATGAAGGTGCGGGTGACGTTCTTCTTCTGACCGTTGCGAATCTCGACGGCGTCCTCGGTGGGCACCAAGGTCTCGTAGATGTAGTCCTCCATGTTGAGGGTGACCACACGAGCGTCGATGTTCTGCTTGACTCGGTTCTCCATGCCCGAGTAGGTGTGCACCACGTACCATTCGCCCGGCTTGCTTCGCAGCTCGGCACGCAGTTCCTCAAGGGCCCTCTCGAACGCCTGATCCGGCTCCTGGTCGGCCTCGTCGTCCTGCTCGGGCTCGTCACCGAACCCGTCCAGGTCAAGGTTCAGCTCGACGTCGCGCTCGATGGACTCGGAGAAGTCCCCGAAGTCGAGGTTGATCTCGACATCGTCGGACGCCGTTTCAAGGTCGTCCGCGAACCCCGCGGACAGGTCGATCTCGACCTCGTCGGAGCTCGTCAGGTCATCATTCGGTTCAGTGGTCATGGTCTCCTCCTTCGTCGATCAGCCGAGCACTTTCAGCAGCAGCCAACCGAACAACGCGTCGAGGCCGGCGACGAAGAACATGATGAACAGCACGAAGACCAGCACCACGACGAAATAACGCCACAGCTGGTCGCCGGTGGGCCACACGACCTTCTTCAGTTCGCCGATCGACTGCTTGACGAACAGTGCGGGCGTGGTGCGCTTGCGCTCAGCAGCACGCGCCTCGCTCTGTTTGGGGGTTGGCTTCAACTTCTTCACCGGCGCGACAGTCAGGTTGCGCTTCACCGGACTGGGCCGGGACGACTTCGCCTGACGGGCGGTTTCGGTCGCCTCGTCAAGTTGTTCGGCGTCGGCGATTTCAACGTCCTCCGGGTCGGCCTCGCCGGGAGTGTCGTCCACCTCGTCGACCGCCTCCAGCAGTTCCTCAGCGTCCACCTCATCGGGAGCCACCTCGATGGGGGCGCCCGGGTCCAGGTCTTCGCGCGCCAAGTCGCGACCGTCGGGGGTCAGCTCTGCGTCGGGGTCGGCGCCCAAGGACGAGGCCACCTGCGCGTCCGCGGGGTCGCCGCTTCCTCTCGAGGGCCTCTTGTCGTCCGCCACTGATTCGTCCTCCGCCGGTGTCATGCGCACATCGCTGGTTCGAGTGCCGCCCCAGCACATGACGCCTGGAACGATGTCGTGCAACTGGCAGCGCGCGCGGCTTGTGCCAGCGTCCACGGCCGGTTCGCAGGGCAAGAGGGACTTGAACCCCCAACCGCCGGTTTTGGAGACCGGTGCTCTGCCAATTGAGCTATTGCCCTTCGGTTGCGTCCTCGGCTCGAGCTGCCCGTCAGGCAGGACTCGACCTTGGCGGTCGCTACCAAGACAGGGAGTCTACTCGTTCGAACTCGACAATGCGAAACGGCCATCGGGCGGTAGCCTTGGCCAAGTCGAAAGGTTTCCCATGTCGCTGCTCAGCCCTGTCGAACTGGCCCCCGCCGATCCGATCCTCGGCCTGACCGAGAAGTTCAACGCTGATACCCGTACGAAGAAAGCCAACCTGGGGGTGGGCGTGTATCAGGACGACACTGGCCGGTTGCCGCTCCTGCGCTGCATCAAGGTCGCCGAGCAGCGGTTGGCAGAGCACCCCAAGCCGCGCGGCTACCTGCCCATAGATGGTCTGGGCAGCTAC
>CALMKG010000168.1 GCA_937867175.1 uncultured Propionibacterium sp.
CGTTGTCACCGACACGACGAAAACGGACGCCAGCACTCCGCCCAGAAGCCCACCCACCACGCCCTGCGCGGCTTCGTGAGCTTTTCCTGCCATGCGGAAACTCTGCCACGCCGGAGCGCGTCCGGTTGGCATGGCGAGTTCTACCGCTGCTCTGTCCTGGTCGGCTGCGATGGTTGGTACAGGCCGGTGCGGCGCAGCTGGTAGGTCGCATCGTCGCGCGACGAGACGTCAAGTTTGCGGTACAGCGAGCCGACCTGGGACTTGACGGTGTTGATGGAAACGTGCAGTTCAGCCGCGATCTCGCGCAGCGACAGATCGGTGACGAGCCACCCGGCGAGAACAGCCTCCCGCTGGGTCAGCCGGGGCGGCTCAAAGCTCAGATCTGGACGATTCGGGCACTCGTAGCTCTGGGGAAGAGCCGCGGATACTTGGGCGGCAAAGACCGGCTCGTTGATCGCCATCCGGTCGAACAGCACTTGGAGTGCGGCGACTGGCAGCCCCAAGGTGGCCGAGAGCAGGCCACTCTCGTGAGCCAGATGGTTCGCGTTCGAGTACTCCGCATCGGCCGCGTCGGGCAAGCCGAGCGCCTCGTACGCCAGCGCCCGGCGTAGCAGCACCGACACCAGCGTGACGATGCTGTGCTCGCGATGGCCCCTGGCACAGCCTTCGGTGGCGTCGATCGCCCTTCGGGACTCGCCGAGTTGGAGGTAGGCGGTCGCCCGCAGCAATTCGAAGCAGACGGAGTGCTCCGGTGGCGAGGTCCGACCGTCCAGGAGGGTCAGGGCCGCACCTGGGTCACCCAGGTGCACGTGGCCGATCGACTCCATCGCGGCGGCCAGGTCGCGCAGGTACGGCGGACACAGCCCGGCATCGGCGCTTAGGGCCATCAGGCGGGCGTTGGCCACCAATTGCCGATACTCCTGTCGGATCCCCTGCAGAACTGCGTTGCAGTAGCGCGTAACGGAGCAGTAGACCGGGTCGTTCCGGAAGAGGCGCCCGAGGGTTGCGCAGGTCTGCTCGATGCCTGCGGCATCAGCTTGCCGGGCGCGAATCAGGACGTCGGCGAGCAGCAGGGGCCCAGCCGAGTGGTGGGTCGTCCACCCGTGGGGCACGCCGAGTTGCAGCGCGGCATCGGCGGCCTCGGTCGCCTGGCGGATGTCACCGCTCATCGCCAGCGCGGCGCTGAGAATCCCCTGCGCCCGGAACTGGCACCCGTCATCGGCGACCTCGGCTGCATAATCGCAAGCGAAGCGGGCACAGGCGACACTGTCTCGGAGTCGGCCGTTGAAGAGGTAGGTCTCCGCCAGCACTGAGTAGCTGGCGGAATTGGTGCAGGGCGGCGCCGTAGCTGCGACACGGTGGAGCGCCAACATGCCCTCGCGGTCTGCGAGGTCGGCGGCGTCCTTGGCCCGTCCGGAGTAGAGCAACGACCAGATCAGCGCCGTGGTGTAATTCGTGGCGGCTTCTGCCGACATCGACCCTGCCGTCCACATGCTTGCCCCAAGCACGGTGTCGAGTGCAGACCGTGGCGCGGGCGGTTGATCGGGCAGCCGAGAGAGCAGGATCACTGCCACCGCATTGAACAGGCCGTCGCCATCATGCCTTGCGGTGCCATCGAACAGCGCTGATCGACCTGCCACAGACCTAGCGTAGCCAGCGGTCTCGGCGTTCCCCAATCCCGGCGGACGGCGCCCCTCGGCCTGTTCGCCAAGATCGTCGGCGTGGACATCCCTTTGTGCGCTCCCCCGACGAGACCGAAGATGATCGGTGATCTGCGTGACCACACCGCCGGGATCTGAGGTGGCCAAGCCCGCGGCCAATGCCAGGTCAAGCTCGGCCCCCACGTCCTCCCCCGGTTCGTTCACGCTCACGACAGGCGTCCTTGCCACAGATCCTCGGCCGGCTGCGAGGGCGGCAACGCGTGCAGGGACGATTCGCGCCGGGCGCGGGTTTCGCGCACCACGATGACGATGATCAGCGTCAAGGCCAGGAAGGCACCGCCGAGGAGGCCGATCATCCAGGGCTCAAGGTCGAACAGCGAGGTGACCGGCGAGGCGTCGGCTGGGGCCGTCGCCGGGTCGTAGGGCACCCGGTGGCCCGTCACGAGTAGCCGGTGGGTGTTCACGGCGTAGGGGGTGCAGGTGAACAGGGTGAGCAAATCGGCGCCCTCGACGACTTGGAGGTCGTCGATCTCGGTGGGCAGGACGATCTTGATGCTGTCGACCTGGTAGGCCAAGGTCTCGCCAGCCACGTCGATGTACATCAGTTCGCCCTGCTTGACCTTCGCCAGGTGGTCGAACAGCGTCGCGTTCGACATGCCGGTGTGACTGGTGAGCACCGCGTGGGTGCTGGTGCCGCCGACCGGGACCGACGTGCCGTACAGGTGGCCGGCGCCCTTGGCGATCACGTCGTCGCTGGTGCCGTGGTAGACGGGCAGGTCGATGCTGGCGGTGGGCACCCGCACGCGCGCCATCGCCTCGAACGAGCTGAGGGTGTCCCGGTACTGCTGGTAGGCCTCGGAAAGCGGGACCGAGGACACGCCGGAGAGGTACGGATCCAGGATGGGGACGCCACTGAGTGTCGCATTGTAGTCGCGGGCGCGCTCCCGTTCGGTGGCCAACGCGTCCGGAGACGCTGCCTGCACCTGGTTGTTGTACTGGACCGCGAACTCGCGCTGCTTAATGTTGTTGTACTGGGTGGCCAGAACCGGGTATAGCAGCACAATCATCCCTGCGAGCACCAGCAGCAGGGGCACCAACCTGAGCAGTCCACGGCGGCTGTGGGGACGCTCGGTTCCGCGCTCCGGCGTCGGGCCGGGGACGCCTCGAGTCGCTGGAGTGGTGACAGTGCTCATACCTGGGCGTCCTCTCGTTTGGTACCTGTTGGCTGGGCCGGCTCGCTGAAACCAGCCCCTACCGATGGGACGGCGCGCGTGTCGGAAACCAGCCACGTGATGGTCATGCCGAACAGCAGCACCAAGGCTCCGGCGGCGATGGCCAGCCGGGGACGCATCCACCGCTGGATGGCATGGGGGGTCTCTGCGGGCACCTGGGCCGCTGCCTCGATGTCGGTGCCGTGGGCTGTGTCGGCGGCCGAGGTTGGCTCACGAACCCCGCGCACCAGCAGCCGCTCACCGCTGCTCCCCACGATGCAGGTGACAAGGGTGACCAGGTCGGCACCCTCGACGGGCTGGATCTGGGACAGGTCGGACATCGACACCACCGTGATCTGATCGACGCGGTACGTCAGCGTCCGGCCGAGGGTGTCGATGTGGAAGAGGGTCCCTTCCCCCACCTCGTTCAGCCTGTTGAAGTAGGTGCGCTCGGTGGAACCGGTGTGCCCGGCGATCACGGCGTGGGTTCCGGGGCCACCGATGGGCAACGAAGTTCCGTACATGTGACCGGCACCCAGCCCAAGCGAGCGGCGGGTGGCGTCGTGGAAGATGGGCAGGTCGATCTCGACCGACGGCACACGGATGCGGCCGAGTGGTCCGAAGCCGGCCAACTCCCCCACATAGGCGTCGTGCTCGGGTGACGTCGCCTCCTGCTCGTCGCTCCAGGGGTCGTTGAGTGCGCTGATCGTGAGGGCGTCGTTGTACTTCTCGGCGGCCTGCTGCTGGGACTCCAGGATCGGCGCGGGGGCTGCGCTGATGCGTTGCGTGTACTCGGCCACGACCGCCGAGCCCCGCCAGTCGTTGTAGAGGTTCTCGACAACGGGGTAGACCGACATGACAGCGCCCATGAAGATCAGCACGATCGCGATGAGGCGCTGACGCCACAGTGGCCGGCGGTTCTTCACCTGCGCCGTCTCCCCTCTCTCGGGTGTGGTGGGGATTGCCAGTTGGTGGCGGAGGCTGAGCCCCCGCCACCAACGGCTAATGAGGAGTCCACGTCGAAGGACGCAGACTCAGGCCTCCCGGCGCTTCCGCGAAGCGACGGCGTAGTAGGCGGCGCCGCCGCCGACGAGCGCCAGGCCACCGATGCTCAGCGCCGCGATACCCTCGCCACCGGTGAGGGGCAGTTGGTTGCCGAGGTTCGTCTTCTCGTCGGTGATCGCAACGGTCGCGGTGCGGGTGAGCGTCGAGGTGCCGGTGGCCCAGTCGATCGTCGCCTCGAACGGCTCCGCGTTCAGGTTGTAACCGCTCGGGGCCTTCGTCTCGACCACGCAGTACTGAATCCAGCCGTTCGTGTCCGAAGCGGCGGTCAGGGCCGCGTTGTTGGCCCAGTTGGACGCGCGCAGCGGAGCGAAGGTCACCGTGTTGCCCGCGGTGATCGACTCGGTCATCAGCGCGGTGTTGGGTGCGGACACGTCGGCCGTGGTGCACTCGGTGGTCGGGGTCGGGTCGACGTAGACCGCGAAGGTGGCGCCCACAGCAGAGTCGGTGGTAGCGCCACCGGTCAGCTTCTTGTCAATCGTGATGTTGCCGAAGTACGACTTCACCTCATTGGACGGAATGCCAGGCGTATCCGGCCCGGGCGGGGTCACCGGGGTGGTGGGGGGCTCGGTCGGCGGAACGGGCGGCAGGTTCGTGCCTCCGTTGTTGAAGTACCAGTCGCTGCTGGGGATGAACGAGCCCGTGTTGGGCACCTCACCGGACGCCGGCACCGAGGCCACGGTGCCGCTGATGACGGTCTCCACCTGGGCGGTCACATCGGCCTTCTTGGCATCCTGCAGCTTGGTCAGGCCGGCGTCGGTGAAGGCGATCTTGAGCTGGCTGCCGGCCTCGCTGGCGTCCGAGTCGAGCCAGTACACGTAGTCGCACGGGCCGGTGGAACCGCCGGCGCCGTCGCAGCCGTTCAGCGCGGTGGTCGTAGCACCCTTGATCGCCACTGACACGCCGCTCACGGTCACGTAGGCGTTGTTGTCGGCGATGTAGTAGTAGCCCAGCTTCTCGACCGGCGAAATCGTCGACTTGAGCGTGTATTCGATCGGCTTGCCGACGGTGACGGTCGTCTCGTCCTTCACGGTCTTGGTGATCGAGTCGGCCTGGTTCTTCGGGTAGACGCGGACGTCGTACATCCACGAGTTCAGGTCGGTCGGGTTGGTCATCGGCAGCGTCACGAAGAACGGTGCCGACGGCGTGATCGATGAGGTGTTCACGGCCTCGCCGCTGCCCACGACCGTGACCGAGGTGGACGTGGCCAGGTTCTCCTTCACGAAGTACAGGCCGATGCCCCGGTCCTTGGTGAAGGTTGCGGTGCCCGTGGCGTCCGTGGTGATGGTGTCGACCTTGGTCAGCTGGTAGGTGACGCCGCCAATGACGACCTGCGTCATCGCGGCGTTCGGCTGTACGCCCTCGGCGGCTGCGGCGGCGTCCCAACCGGCATTCGTGGTCAGGTCGACCCCGACGACCTGGTAGACGTCGAAGTTGACGCCCTGCAGCTTCGGTGTGGTGACGCTTTGGACGGTGCCGTTGTTCGACTGGCCCGTGGTGGCACCGAGGTGCTTCTCGATGTTGAGTTGGACGGTGGCGGTCGGGTTGACCAGCGACG
>CALMKG010000169.1 GCA_937867175.1 uncultured Propionibacterium sp.
GTCGGGCTGGCCGTCGGCGTCCTTGATCCCCGGATCGGCCAGTCACTGGGGATGCTGCAGGGGCTCGGGCTGGCGCTGTTCGTCTTCACCGTCGGGCTGGCCGCCGGATCGACGTTCCTGCGAGACCTGCGGACGCAGTGGCCGCTGATGGCGCTGGGCATCTTGGTCCTGATCTTGGTCGCGCTCGTGAGCACGGTGGTCGGCAAGTTGGCCGGCGTGAGCGCCGCCGGCGTCGCCGGAGCCTACGCGGGTGCGCTCACCTCCACACCCGCGCTGGCCGCGGCGTCCCGGGCAGCGGACGGTGACCCCTTGGTGGCCGTCGGCTACGCGCTCGCCTACCCGGTCGGGGTGGTGCTGGCGATCATCGTGGTCGCGCTGGGCATCGGACGCGAGTGGCCCGGCAAGCGCGACACGGCGTCCTTGGCCGGCGCCGGCATCGGCAGCCTGAGCGTGGTGGTCGAGCACCCGATGGCCCTCGACGAACTGCCGGGCTGGACCGATCAACAGATCAAACTGAGCTACCACCGGCGCGCCGCGCTGACGCGAGTGGTGCAGCCCGGCGAGCAGCTGGCCAAGGGTGACACGGTCTTGGTGGTGGGCCCCGAGGGCGCGGTCCAGAAAGCGGCCGAGGCGCTCGGCCGCCCCGCCCGGACGGCCCTGACCCATGACCGTGCCGATGTCGATTTCCGTCGCTTCCTGATCTCGAGCCCGCAACTGGTGGGCAAGACGGTTCCGGAACTCAACTTCGCGGAGCAGTTCGGCGGGACGATCACCCGGATCAAGCGTGGCGACCTCGACATGGTCGCCGCCGACAGCCTCGTCCTGCAGCCGGGCGACCGGGTGCTCGCCGTCATGCCGCGCGAACGCATGGACGAGGCGGCCGCCTTCTTCGGCGACTCCGAGCGCAAGATCAGCGAGATCGACGCGCTGTCCTTCGCGCTGGGCCTGGCGGCCGGGCTGCTGCTCGGGCTGGTGAGCGTGCCGTTGCCCGGCGGCGGCAGCTTCTCGCTGGGGACGGCGGCCGGCCCCTTGGTGGCCGGCATGGTGCTGGGCGCGGTGCATCGCACCGGCCCGCTGCAGTGGGACCTGCCGCAGGCCGCCAACCTGACGATCCGCCAACTTGGGCTGCTGATCTTCCTGGCGGCGGTCGGCCTGGCCAACGGGCCCGCGTTCGCCGAATCCATGTTGACCCTGACCGGTTTGAAGCTCGGCTTGCTGGCCGCGGTGGTCGTGTTGGCCACGGCAGGCGCGTTCCTGCTGGGCGGGCGGCTGCTCGGACTATCGGCACAACGCGTGATGGGCGCCTTCGCTGGGCTGATCGGCCAGCCCGCGATCCTGGCGTTCGCCACTACCCGGACCAACGATGAGCGGGTCGAGTCGGGCTATGCGGCACTGTTCGCAGTCGGGATCATCGCGAAGATCACGATCGTGATCTTCATGGTGGGCTGACCGCGACCGCGGTCGCGACCGGCTCGGTGACCGGGGCCGCCGGGCCAGGACGCCTGCGGCCCCCGTCGGCTAACCCCTGTTCGGAGCGACCGCGACCAATTCCTCCGGTAGGTGCAGCGCGTCCGGCAGCCGAGGCGGCACAAGCACTGCAACGCGTGCAGCGACTTTGGCCATCCGCTGGGCGTCGAGGTTGTTGGCCAGCATGGTCACGCTGAGCGCGGCCACTGCGACCCCGTCGGCGAGGATCGGGACACCCAGGCACGCGATGCCGGGTTCGTTCTCTTCAAGCTCGGTCGCGTAACCGCGCCGCCGGGCGTCCGCGACGGCCCGTCGCAGCAGGGCCGGGTCGTCCCCGGGGCCGACGAAGGCGTCCAGCTGGTCGTTCGGGACGCCCCGGTACGCCAAGATCGCCCGTCCGAGCGAGGTGGTCGCGGCGGGCACGTTGCGTCCAACCTGTGACCAGACCCGGATGGCCTTCTCAGGCTCGACCTTGTCGACATAGATGACGCGGTCACCGTTGAGGACGCCCAGGTGCACCAGCTCGTCCAGGTCACGCGCCAGCACCAGCAGCGCCGGATGCAACAGTTGGGCCAGCGAGGACGGCCCGAAGTAGGACGCACCCAAGCCGACCGCGGCCGGCCCCAGCCGGTAGCTGCCGTCGGCGTCCTGCGAGACGAAGCCGCGGGTGCGCATGGTGGCCAGCGCGCGGTAGGCGGTGGACTTGTTCATGCCCAGGTCGCGGCACAGCGCGACCAGCGAGGTGCCCTCCGGTCCGGCCTGGGACAACGCGCCCAACAGTGCCAGCGCGCGGTCGATGGCCTCAACCGGTGCCGGGCCCTGAGCGTCGAGGGTAGTCATGGGGTCAGTCTGCCACCTTCCACAGCAGGCGCCCGGCCACCGCCCGGCGGACGTCCGCTCGGTGGGGCTTGGGCGCCGAGTTCGAAGTCACAGGTGCGGTGCCACCAAGGACTCGTAGCGGGACCGCACCAAGGCCAGCGATTCGGCGATCGGCATCGCCCACAGATCGGCATTGAAGATCTCGGCCTCGACGTCACCGCAGTAGCCGGTGGCCGCGACTGCCGTGGTCAGCTCGGTGAAGTCGATGTAGCCGTCGCCCATCACCCCGCGTGAGAGCAGCGGATCCGGCGCCAAGGGCAGGTTCCAGTCCGAGACCTGATAGCTGAGCAGCCGGTCGGCCGCCCCGATCGCCGCGATGGCGTCGAGCACCTGCGGATCCCACCAGATGTGGTAGCTGTCGACGACCACGCCCACCGAAGAGTGACCGGACGCCTCCGCCAGCAGCACGGCGTTGCCAAGGGTGGAGATGACCGCCCGGTCGGCTGCGAACATCGGATGCATGGGTTCCAGTGCCAAGCGCACCCCGGCGTCCTGCGCGTAGGGCGCGAGCTCGGCGATGGTCTGCGGGATCGCATCCCGGACGCGGCTGATCGACTGGCCTGGATCAAGCCCGCCCACGACCATGACCAGCACGCCGGCGCCGAGCTGGTGGGCCTCGTCGATGGCGCGGCGATTGTCGTCCAACGCCGCCCGGCGTCCGGTGGGGGTGGGCGCCGTCAGGAAGCCGCCCCGGCACAGCGAACTGACGCGCAGCCCGGCACCCCGGACCAACCCGGCGGCCCGGCGGACGCCGATCTCGGCGACGTTCTGCCGCCACAGGCCGACAGATTCGATGCCGGCGGCGGCGACTGCGCTGATGAACTGCTCGCAGGGGGTCGTCCGCATCGACCATTGGTTGATGGACAAGCGGTTCTGGGCTGCCATTTCGGCCTCCTCCTCAACAATGGGTGCAGAAAAGTATCGTCTGGGGGTTTGTGTGCACCCAGTTCTTGCTCAGTGCACGTTGCGGTCGGCCAGGTAGCCCCGCCAGACCACCTCGAACGGCTCGTCGGGGTTGGGCAGCGGACGCACCGGGCGCCAGCGGCACTCGACGGCGGGCAATTCCTCGGCCGGGGCCGGCTGTGGGACGGGATCACTGCCCGCGTGGTGCGGGTCCGGCGGCTTGGCCCCGGGGCCGGGTCGCAGCGTGACGATCTGGGCCACACCGTCGAGCGCCCCGTCGTCGGGGACGAACCGGAAACGCTCGTCGAGCCCGGCATCGACCGGGTTGGCGTCGGCGTCCTGCCAGAGCGGCAAGACGCCGGCCGGATCGGTGTAGAGCACCGAGCCGCGGCTGTGGCCACCGTGGGTGAGGTAGTCGGCCATCGCCGTCAGGTAGACGTACTGGGTGGTGACGAGGTCGCGCACCAGGAAGAGCCGGTCGACCGAGCGTCGGCTGCCGGCGTCGATCGCCAGCGCCTCGTCGTAGCCTTCCAGCCGCGCCGCGGCCTGCTGAAGGGCGTCGGCCACCGAGGCGGCCGAGCGAACCAGGCCGGCTTGGGCGCTCATCAGTGCACCCACCTCGAAAAGGGCCTGGCCGGTGTTGTCGTCGGCACCGGCGGTGAAGCGGCGGTGGGCGTCCGCCACCAGTTTGAGCGCGGGCAACACCACCGCCTCGGCGGCGGCCGCAAAGACCTGCTCGTCGGGCGGGCTCTGCGGGCCACGCCGGGCGATCCACTCGGCCGCCCGGGTCGCCCCGACCTGCCCGGAGTTCAGCGCGGCGCCGCCCGGCCGGTAGACGCCGTGCGCACCTGCGGCCTCACCCACCGGATACAGCCCTGACAAGGGGGAGCGCCACCAGGCGTCCACCTCGAGGCCGCCGTTGTTGTGCTGCGCGCAGACCGCGATCTCGAGCAGTTCAGCTGCCAGGTCGACCCGTGGGCCGCGCTCCAGGTAGAAATCGTAGGCGGCCTGGTTGAGCCGCTTCAGCCGCTCGACAGGCGGCGCGTCCGCGGGCACATCGGTCACCCCGGTGCGCCGCAGGTAGTCCTGGGCTTCGGCGCTGAGTCTGCTGATGTCGAAGTCGCCGCCGCCCGGGTTGGTGCGGAAGTCGAGCCAGACCCGGCGTCCGCGCAGCACCGTCTCGCGGTAGACCAGCAGGTCGATCAGGGACGACCCGTCGGCCGCCTTGCGGGCGTCGAACGGCCACTGGTAGCCCTTCAAGAAGACCAACGACGACTGCACGGCGAGGTCGCCGATCGCCTCGGTCAGGAACTCGCGCTCGCCGCCACCGTCGGCGTCGGTGCTGATGAACCGCGGCACCACCTGCAGGTAGCTGCCCGAGACGTTCCAGCGGGGGGCGACCGACGCCAGTCCGAACTGCCACTCGGTCAGGTTCTTGCCGGGAGCCCCGGCGCGCAGCGCGGCGCCGGTCGCACCCCACTGGCCGTGCGGGTAGACCGAGTCCGCGTAGATGCCCGCCGGGCCGCCGGTCGCGTAGACCACGTTGGACGCCCGGATCAG
>CALMKG010000170.1 GCA_937867175.1 uncultured Propionibacterium sp.
ACGCCCGCCACGTCACACTCGACGCCGCCCGGTTCCCCGGTCTGCCACTCCCCGCCGCCCCACCGGTCGACATGCCCGCCATGGTCGCCGGCAAGGACAAGCTCGTCGGATCGCTGCGCAGCGAGAAGTACGCGGCCCTGGCCGCCGAGTACGGGTGGGCCCTCCACCCCGGCGAGGCCACCTTCGTCGGCACACCGACTGAGCCGGCACTCCGCGTGACCGGCCCGGACGGCACGGCGGAAACCGTCCGGGCCGCGCACCACCTCATCGCTACCGGCTCCACGCCCTGGGCGCCGCCGGTCCCCGGCCTGCAGGAGGCCGGTTATCTGACCTCGACGACCGCGATGGAGCTGGACCACGTCCCGGAGTCGCTGCTGGTCATCGGCGGCGGCTACGTCGCCATGGAGCAGGCCCAGCTCTTCTCCCGCCTCGGTGCCCAGGTCACCATGCTCGTCCGCTCACGGCTGGCCTCCCACGAGGAACCCGAGGCCGCCACCGCCCTGGAAGAAATCCTCGCCGACGAAGGCATCGAGATCATCCGCGGCGCGGTGCCCACCGCGGTGCGCCGCGACCCGGCCACCGGCGAGGTCACGGTCACCGCCACCACCGCCGACGGCTCACACGAGCTCCGCGCGGCCGAGCTCCTCGTTGCCACCGGCCGCCGCCCGGTCACCGGCACGCTCGGCCTCGACACCATCGGCGTGCGCGCCGGCAAGCGCGGCGAGGTCATCATCGACAGCCACCTGCGCACCACGAACCCGCGGATCTGGGCCGCGGGTGACGTCACCGCCCACCCGCAGTTCGTGTACGTCGCCGCGGCCCACGGCGCCCTGGTCGCCGACAACGCCCTCACCGGAGCCGGCCGGGAGGTCGACTACCGCCACCTGCCCCGGGTCGTGTTCACCAGCCCCGCCCTGGCCTCCGTCGGAATGACCGACCAGCAGGCCCGCACTGCCGGGATCCGCTGCGACAGCCGCGTCCTGCCCCTGGCGCACGTCCCGCGCGCCATCGTCAACCGTGACACCCGCGGGCTCATCAAGATCGTCACCGACGCCGACACCGGCCGCATCATCGGCATCACCGCCCTCGCCCAGGACGCCGGTGACCTCGCCGCCGCCGGCGTCTACATCCTCGAGGCCGGCATGACCACCGACCAGGTCGCCAACCTCTGGAGCCCCTACCTGACCATGGCCGAAGGCCTCAAACTCACCGCCCAAACCTTCACCACCGACATCACCAAACTCTCCTGCTGCGCAGCATGAACCCGCACAGGGATCCCTATACCGGAGCGTCGAGCCTGGCGACCTCTCTCGTTCGCTTTGGCTCCGTCAGAGACCGAACGCTCCTCCGCTGACGAGGATGACGATGCCGAGGCCGATCAGGACGATGGGGAACAGGATGTGTTCCCAGCGCTCGAGGACTTCAGCGATCGGCGGCCGGGTGGCAACGAACTTGGCGACTACGACCAGGACCGCGACGAGCGCGAGGAAGACGAGGCAGTAGGCGACCACTGCGATGGGTTCCACGCTGAGGAAGACGGGGACATAGACGCCGATGTTGTCTCCGCCGTTGGCGAAGGTGACTCCTGCGACGGTCCACGCGCTGACCTTCGTGCCCGTGACCTTGGCGTCATCGTCGTCATCGTCTCCGCGCCAGGCTTGCCATGCAGCCCAGAGACCGAGGGCCAGGGGGATGAGCCCGAAGTACGGGATAGCTGCTGAGGGCAGGAATGCTCCGGCTCCGATAGTCACCAGCACAGCGGCACCGAGGATGCAGGCGAACCCCACGTACTGGCCGACCAAGATGCGGGTGGTCGTCCCGCGTTGGCCCGCGCCGCGGGCGAAGAACAAGGAGAGCACGATGATGTCGTCGATGTTGGTCGCGATGAACAGGCCGATTGCCTGCAGGACCGCAGCCAGGATCACGCGCCCGCCTCTGCTGCGTCGCATCCGTGCACCGAGCAGGCAGGATCGATGCACGGGGCGTTCTCGTCAACCGCGAGGGTGACGTCAACCAGGGCGGTCAGCGCCTGCGTCAGGTGGGGATCGGCGATCTCGTAGCGCGTCTTGCGGCCCTCGGGTTCGGCAGCAACGATGCCGCAGTCCCGCAGGCACGCCAGATGATTGGACACGTTGGAGCGTGTGAGGTCCAGATCGCGGGCCAGCTCTGCCGGGTAGGCCGGCCGGTCGAGCAGCGTCAGGATGATCCGGGACCTGGTCGGGTCGGCCAGCGCGCGGCCCAACCGGTTCATCACGTCCAGGCGAGAAGCAATGGTCAGCATGCGCTGAACTATACAGCGAGGACTGAAGTGGTGTTACGCAGCCCGGAGTCGCTAAGCGTGCGAACGAGGCTGTGTCAGTTGGGGATCGACCCACGGGACGATTCGCCCGATCATCAGGGAACTCACGAAGCGGCGACAGAACCCCGCCACATAACGGCCAAGGCCACACCCGCGCGCCAGGCTCACTC
>CALMKG010000171.1 GCA_937867175.1 uncultured Propionibacterium sp.
GCCAGTAGCGCGTCACCCCGCTCTGGTCCGCGACCCGCGCCAGGGACCGGGCGGCGTCCATGGCCTGCGCCGAGGTCTGGCCGGAACGGACTGGGAGCAGGTCGAGGACAGAGACGGCGATCGGAGACATGTAACTCACTCTAGGCACGGCTGGATTGCGGGCGCGCTCGGGACAGTCGCCGGCGCCACGACGTTCACTCCCCGAGAGTCGGCGTCGTCGCCCTGGCTCTCACCGTCTCGACGGGAGGCTTGGACGCGAGTATCCACATGCCATGGTCGGCTCGGTGATCTGAGAGTTCGGCACGACTGCGTTCCGCCTCGTACAGCGTGATGGTGTCCTGCCAGCCGTTCTCGCTTGAGACCACCACTTCCTTCAGGTAGCGCTCCCGCGCTTGTTGCGGGTCGGCGTACTCCCACCGCGTGCCTTCGGCAGACACGCCCCAGACGTGAACTAGCCACTGATCCTTGCCCACAACCAGAGCCCCTCTCGACATCCCGGGATCAGCTTGCCGCTGCTCGGGCCACATGGAACATGTCCGCCGGCATCGGATGACGCAGTCGCCACACGAGCTCGATCGGCCGTTCACCTCGGTGGCTGACGTAGTCGGCGGGTCCGAGCAAGGTGTACGGCACACCCTTGCCGAACTCCCAGACCTTCTGCTCGCGCACGAAGATCAGGATCTCGTTACCGCGCTCGCCCTGCCGCACGTAGCGCTGCCCGGTCGGGGACGCCACGGACGTTTGCGACTGGCTCTCCCAGTGAAAAATGTCGGGACTGATCGCGTAGTCCCGGTACATCGTGGTCGGTGAGTAGTCGGCTTCCGACTTCTTCAGAGTCACGAGGAAGACATCAGTGTCGAGAGCCTTCGCGTGGAAGACGCCCTGCATCATCGACGACGGCGCGCGCTCCAGCGTCGCGTACCCCAAGGCCGCCACAATCTCCTCGCGGCTGTAGCGAGCATGGACGCGCAGCGGGGTCTCACCAAGTCGACCGGTGAGTGGCCGGGTGCGGTGCCGTGCGTGTTCAAGTCCGAGCGAAACGATCTGCGCGATCTCCGCACGAACCGCCGGCTCCTCACGAAGGTCCTCGAAGGCAGCCTCGTAGCTGTGCATGTCGTTCTTCTTCGGGAACAGGGAGAAGAGCAGCATACGAGCGTAGTACTGGTCGTGGTCAGGCAGGTCGCGGTACCCAGGTGCAGCCTCGGAGACCAGGCGGAGGTATGCCTCCGCCCGCTGTGGATCATCGACGTGGGCGAAGGCAGCGACACGGCGAAGAAGCCCACTCTCGAGGGGACCACCCGACGCCGTCGCCAAGCCGGCGTCCCGCCTCGCCTTGGTCCAGGAGCGGGTGCCACTCCCGATGACGTCCGCCAGTTCGATACCGGTCTCGTCGAGGTAGCGCTCGAGGCTGATGTCCCCGAGCGAGCGGAGTTCGGAGACGATTCCGGACCACCGCGAGGTGATCTGCGCATTCAGGTTGGCAAGAACACTCTGCTGCGTCTGCTCGTCGAGGATGATCTGGGAACCAGAAGGGAGGAACGAGAAGCCCTTCTCGACCTGCTTCTTCAGTGAGGTTCTGCTGGCACCAGTCAGAGCACGGAAGCGCTGGTCGAAGCGGAACTCCTTGTTCTGGTGGCCGACGAAGTCGAGGGCGGTGAGTACCGCCTTGTCCTTGGTCCGGCGAAGCCCGCGGCCCAACTGCTGGAGGAAGACCGTCGCGGACTCGGTGGGACGGAGGAAGAGAATGGTGTCGACGTCGGGAAGGTCAACTCCCTCGTTGAACAGGTCAACGGTGAAGAGGATCTTCAGAGTGCCAGCCTCCAGTCCTTGCAGAGCAGCGCGACGCTCGGACTCCGGGGTCTGGCCGGTGACCGACTTCGCGGGGATTCCTCGCTCCTGGAAGGATGCGGCCATCCAGTCCGCGTGCTGGATGCTCACGCAGAAGCCCAGGGCACGCATGCCGTGCACATCAGAGACCTTGTCCTGGAGTTCCTTGAGCACGACCCGCAGCCGCGCGTCGTTCCCCGTGTAGATCGCGTTCAGTTGGGCAAGGTCGTAGCCACCTCTCTTCCACTGAACTCTGCTGAGGTCCTCATTGTCCGCGATACCGAAGTAGTGGAACGGGCTGAGCAACTCGGCCTCGAGCGCATCCCACAGCCGCAACTCGACCGCTGTCCGGTTCCCGAACATGGCACGGACGTCGAGGCCGTCGCCACGTTCCGGGGTGGCCGTGAGGCCCAGCAACTCCTTGGGGCGAACCTTCGCAAGGAGGCGGCGGTAGCTCGCTGCCTCCGCGTGATGGAACTCATCGACGACGACGACGTCGAAGGCGTCTGCAGCCATTCCGGAAACGAAGGCGCTATTCAAAGACTGAATGGACGCGAAGACGTGCCGCCACCGGGCGGGGCGTTCACCTCCGACCAAGAGTTCACCGAAGTTCGGATCCGCGAGGACCTCGCGGTAGGTCCTGAGTGACTGCTCAAGAATTTCCCGCCTGTGGGCGACGAACAACAGGCTCGGCCGGGATGCTCCAGCCCAGGAATCACTGAGGTTGCGGTAATCGAGCGCTGCCACCACGGTCTTGCCCGTGCCCGTCGCAGCCACGATCAGATTGCGGTGACGCCCGTGGACCTCGCGCTCAACCTCAAGTGCCTCGAGCATCTCCTCCTGGAACGGATACGGACGGACGTCCAGGCCGGAGAGCGAGACTGTCAACCCAGCCGGGACCTGACGGCCACTGGCCACGCGGAGCGCCTGGTCGAGCCGGTCCGCGTCACGCTCTGGGTCGTACGTCTCGAAGGCGCGGTCGTTCCAGTAGGTCTCGAACGTCGCGTCCGCCTTGCGCATCAGTTCAGGCGTGGCGTGCCGTGAGATGCGCACGTTCCACTCGAGACCCTCGAGCAAGGCCGAAGTGGAGAGGTTCGAGGACCCGATGAAGGCCGTGTCGAAGCCGGTGTTGCGGTGGAAGATCCACGCCTTGGCGTGCAGACGGGTCCGCTTCGTTTCGTAGTTGACCTTCACCTCCGCCCCGAAGTCGCTCACGAGCCGATCGAGGGCCCGTCGCTCCGTTGCGCCGATGTAGGTGGTCGTCAGGACTCGCAACCGTGCGCCTCGTTCACGGAGTGCCGACAGCTCCCGCTCGAGAACCCGGAGGCCGGTCCACTTGACGAAGGCGAGCAGGAGATCGACGCTGTCTGCGCTAGCGAGTTCGCCTCTGATCTCACTGCCGAGACTCGGCTCCTCGCGAGCGTTCGTGAGCAGTGCACTCTCGGCGAGAGGGGTCACCGGCCTCCCTGAGTACTTGACTGGCCGCCCTGGACCGGGTGTCGAGAGGTAGGACAGCAGCCGTTGGGCGGTGCCGGGCAGTTCATCCTCTTCTGCCTGAGCCAGCTCGAGGATTCGGTTCACCAATGCAACACGCTTACCCTCGCCGCGCCGGACGTCGAGTGCGCGCTCGATTGCCCGCGCAACGTGACGCGCCAGGACCGCCGGCTGGTCGGCATCATCGAGGCCCTCGACGTGGCGAGCCAGATGTTCTGCCGTCAGTCGCTCGAGGAGGGAGCGCGTGACGACAGCGTCGTACATGCCCTCCGGAAGCGCGCCGGACCTACTGGAATCTCCACCCATCTGCACACTCTCTCAGTTGTGCCTGACACCTTCCCGATGCCCTGGCCGAATTCACGGCGCGAAGAAAGCCCGCGAATGCCACTCGCTACCTCGGCAGGCCCCGGTAGACCTCGGGACGGAGGGAACAGCTGCGCTCCAAGGAACCAGGCAGTACGTAGAGTCCCAGATGGCGTTGCTCTTCTGTACGCGAGGTCTTCCCGAAGTCGAAGACCCTGTAGAGATTGAACCGGTCTGTTTCCTCAGCGCTGAACAGCACTTCGTTCCGCGAGACCAGGAACGGCCACTCCACGCCCTGCCGGGTGGTTTTCACCTCGATGAACTTCTCGTCTCCGCCAGGATCGAAGGACAGGATGTCGTAGCCCAGACCATCACCCTCGAGGACGGAGACGTGGCGAACATTCCGCGCCAACCGATGGTGACCAGCGCGTTCAAGCTGCTCGATCTCCCACCGCACGACGGCTTCCTCTCCCGCCAGACCCAGATCTCGGCGCTGGGCTTCGAGTGCCACGTAGTCCCGCTTCACCGCCCTCCGCACTCTCCTGTCCGGTGCTGGAGCCAACGGAATGGCTGGAGGAGTGGTCAGGTTCCACTGGAAGTCGGCCAAGAACTGATAATCGACAGGCGCCTCCACCCGTTCAAGCATGAACTCCTCGATGGTCGGGTCACTCTCGAGGCGGCTCACGACAGCGTCTTTCAGGGCGCCCTGATAGTTCCTCGCCGGCTTGTATCCCTCCACCCAATACAGGTGCAGGTCTCTCAGGACGGCGCTCACGTTCTGGAACTTGTACTCGACCGCGCCCTTGGAACGATTGACGGTCTGCCGAACCCGCGCATTCTCAGCGGACTTCTTCAGCGGTGATTCCGCGAGTTCCGCCTTCAGCAAACGGAAGTAGGCGTCGACCGTGGCATCGATCTCCCTCTGGTCCCAGTCACGACGTCCCACCTTCACCAGGCTACATATTGACGGTGTCACCTACCGGTGTCCCGGGGGCGAGGTGTGTCACCGATCACCGATCACCGATCACCGATCACCGATCACCGATCACCGATCACCG
>CALMKG010000172.1 GCA_937867175.1 uncultured Propionibacterium sp.
GTCACCGGCAAACCCCTCACCACCATCGTCAACATCGGCATCGGCGGCTCCGATCTGGGCCCGGTGATGGTCTACGAGGCCCTGAAACCGTACAAGCAGGACGGCATCGAGTGCCGGTTCATCAGCAACATCGATCCCGCCGACATGTTCGAGAAGACCCACGACCTCGATCCTGAAACCGTGCTGTTCATCGTGGCGTCCAAGACGTTCACCACCTTGGAGACGATGACCAACGCCCGGATGGCCAAGAACTGGCTGATCAACTCGCTGCAGACCGCAGACATCATCGACAGCTCCGACCAGGCTCGTGCCGACGCCATCCGTCGCCACTTCGTGGCGGTCTCGACCAACCTCGAGAAGGTCGCCGAGTTCGGGATCGACCCCGAGAACGCGTTCGGCTTCTGGGACTGGGTGGGTGGACGCTACTCTGTCGATTCGGCGGTCGGCCTCGCCGACGTCATCGCGCTCGGCCCCGACAACTGGCGCCGCTTCCTCGCCGGCTTCCACGCCATGGACGAGCACTTCCGCACCGCGCCCTTCGCCGAGAACCTGCCGGTGATGATGGCGATGCTGAACGTCTGGTACAACAATTTCTACGGGTCCCAGTCGCATGCCGTGCTGCCGTACGCGCAGTACCTGCACCGCTTCGCGGCCTACCTGCAGCAGCTCACCATGGAGTCCAATGGCAAGCGGACGCGCTGGGATTCATCTCCAGTGACCACCCAGACCGGTGAGGTCTTCTGGGGCGAGCCCGGCACCAACGGCCAACACGCCTTCTATCAGCTGATCCACCAGGGCACCAAGGTGATCCCGGCCGACTTCATCGCGGTCGCCACCCCCGGCCACGCGCTGCGCGAGGGTGGCACCGACGTGCATGCGCTCTTCCTGTCGAACTTCTTCGCCCAGACCGCGGCACTGGCATTCGGCAAGACCGAGGACGAGGTCCGGGCCGAGGGCACCGCCGAAGATATCGTCGCGGCCCGCGTCTTCCCGGGCAACAAGCCGACCACTTCGATCATGGCGGCCGAGTTGAGCCCGCGCGTGCTCGGTGAGTTGATCTCACTCTACGAGCACATCACCTTCGTGGAGGGCGTCGTCTGGGGCGTCAACTCGTTCGACCAGTGGGGTGTCGAGCTCGGCAAGAAGCTGGCCAACCAGATCGCCCCCGCGGTCACTGGTGACGATGAGGCGCTGGCCGCGCAGGACTCGTCCACGCAGAACCTGATCCATTACTACCGCGCCAACCGCAGCTGAGCGGTTTGTCGCCCGAACATAGGGTGAGCAGTATGCGCATCTTGTGGCGCCTGCTGCTCGCCCTTGTTTTGCTGGCTGCGTTGGTGGTCGGTGGCCCTTGGCTGTTGGTGCAGTTCCTGACGCTGGGACGCACCTGGACCAGCGCGGACGAGGCGCCGGCCCGCGACGTCGTCCTGGTGATGGGCGCGGCCACCCGCAACGGGCTGAGCCCGTCGCCCTACCTACAGGCGCGCCTCGACCTGGCGTTGGAGCTGTGGCAGCAGGGCAAGGTGAAGGTCTTCATCGTCTCGGGCAGCACCAGCGACAACGAGCCCGCGGTGATGCAGGAGTACCTGATCGAGAACGGCGTGGACGCTGACGACATCGTCCAGGACACTGACGGCAACGACTCCTACTCGTCCTGCATCAGGGCGGGGGAGCGGTTCGGGGTGAGCGCGCTTACGGTGGTGACGCAGAGCTACCATGTGCCGCGCACCGTCGCCACCTGTCGGCTGGTCGGGGTGGACGCGATCGGCGTCGGTGACGACACCCGGGCCAAGGACGCCACTTGGCGCAGCTACCAGCGGCGCGAGTTGGTCGCCAACATGAAGATGGTCGTCGACGTCGTCGTGCAACGCGAGGTCGGCCAGGCCGGTTTCGATTCAGCCGTCCAGGATGCGCTTGCCAGGCACAGCTGATCGACCCGGTCACGGTTAGGCTGTCCAGCGTGCGCATATCTGTCATCGGCTGTGGCTACCTGGGCGCGGTCCACGCGGCCTGTATGGCGAGCCTGGGGCACCAGGTGATCGGGCTAGACGTGGACGAGGCGAAGGTCGCCTCGCTCAACTCGGGCGTGCCGCCCTTCTACGAGCCGGGGTTCGCCGAACTGCTCGACGAGCAGTTGGCCGGCGGACGACTGGAGTTCACCACTGATCCGGGCCGCATCGCCCAGGCGCAGATCCATTTCATCGCCGTCGGCACACCGCAGTTGGCAGGACGCTACGCCGCCGACCTCAGCTACGTGCGGGCTGCCGTCCAGACGCTCATCGAGAACGTCGACACCTCGAAGGGCCCCGCGGTGATCGCCGGCAAGTCGACCGTACCGGTGGGGACAGCCCGGCACATCCAGGATCTCTGCGACGAGTCCGGCAACGACCTGATCGTGGTGTGGAACCCGGAGTTCCTGCGCGAGGGTTTCGCGGTGACCGACACCGTGCACCCGGACCGCATCGTCTACGGTCTGCCGGACGACCAGGACCGCGCCGAAGTCGGACGCAAACTCCTGGACGAGTGCTACGCCGAGCTGTTGGCCACCGGGATCCCGAGGCTGCTCACCAACCATCCGACGGCGGAGTTGGTCAAGGTGGCCGCCAACAGCTTCCTGGCCACCAAGATCAGCTTCATCAACGCCATGGCCCAGTTGTGTGACGCCACCGGTGGCGACGTCACCCAGTTGGCCGAGGCGATCGGCTACGACGACCGGATCGGCAAGAAGTTCCTGCGCGCCGGGGTCGGCTTCGGCGGCGGCTGCCTGCCCAAGGACATCAGGGCTTTCATGGCCCGCGCCGGTGAACTCGGGGTGGACGAGGCCCTGACCTTCCTGCGCGAGGTGGACGCGATCAACCTGCGGCAGCGCGACAAAGCGGTCGAAATGGCGTCCAACCTGCTCGGCGGGCGTTTCGTCGGCCACAAGGTGGCGGTGCTGGGTGCTGCCTTCAAGCCGAACAGCGACGACCTGCGCGACTCGCCGGCGCTCGAGGTGGCACAGCAGATCTGGTCGCGCGGAGCCGATCTCGTCATCACCGACCCGGCAGCAGCCGATGCGCTGCGCAGCAAGCTGCCGAACCTGAACGTCGTCGGCACCGTCGCCGAGGCCGTCGCGGGGGCCGATGTCGTCCTGCTGCTGACCGAATGGCAGGAATACCGAGACCTCGATCCAGTGGAACTGCGGGCCATGGTGCGCACCCCGAACATCATCGACGGACGCAACGTGCTCGACCCGCAGCGCTGGCTGGACGCCGGCTGGACCTATCGCGGCATGGGACGCCTCGCTGGTCCGGCCGCCGCCCGAGCGCAGGTCTGAGCCGGCGACTCCGGTTTCAGGTCAGGACGGTTCGCTTTCGTCCATGGAGTCGATGAGTTCCATTTGTTCGTCGCTCAATTCGAAGTCGAAGATGTCCAGGTTCTCGGCGATGCGTTGCGGATGCGACGAGCGGGGAATCGCCACCAGCCCATGTTGGATGTGCCAGCGCAGCACCACCTGGGCCGGCGTGCGGCCACTGGCCTCGGCGATCTCTTGGACGACCTGGTCGGTCAGGTCGTCCGCCTGGCCGAGCGGACTGTAGGAGACCACCACGATCTTCCGGGCGTGCATCTGGGCCCGCAATCCGGGTTGACCCAGGGTCGGGTGCAGTTCGATCTGGTTGACCACGGGCGTGGCGCCACGCAGCGCGGCGATGTGGTCGTCCGAGAAGTTGCTGACGCCGATCGAGGTCACCAGGCCCTC
>CALMKG010000173.1 GCA_937867175.1 uncultured Propionibacterium sp.
TCGAGATCGAAGCCACCGACCCGGAAGGGTTCGACGAAGCGCGGATCCGCACCGTATCCGAGAATGCCAAGACTCTGAAGTTCGACCAAGCTGGCTTCGAGGAGGACTGAGTGACCAGTCATACCTGCGCTGGCCGCAGGTATGGGGCGTGTTGAAGTCACTTCGGCGTTTCGGCCACCCCGGTCTGCGTGGATGCTGGTGCGATCAGGCTGCTGTCGATGAGTTGGAGGCTGGCCTCGCCCGGCGCGTCCGAGATGGCGACCTTGCCCCACCACTTGCCCTCAGCGTCGCGCGCCCACGCAATCAGGAGACCTGCCTGGCGTCCCGGCGTCGTCTGCACCCACACATGGCGGGCGGGATCCACCTGTCGCTCGGCTGACGCGGGGGTCACGGCCAGTCTGTGTCGGAGGCCTCCGGCGTGCGCCACTCCGCCATCATCTCGTGGATGGCGGCCTCAGGGACCCCAGCCTGCCTCAGGTTGTCCCGGACTTCGGAGATGAACACATCCAAACGAGCAAACAGTCGCGGATTGCGTTTGGCGGCCTCCCGCGCACAGTGGGCAGCATCGAGGAAGTCCGGGGCCGCCTCTGCGGGTGAAACCTCATTGGCGAGGAACGCGGCACGGGCAAACAATGCCTCTGCCAAAGACCCTGCGTGTGCGTCAAAGTCCTCCTCGGCCAGTTCGACGAACGAGTCGACCGCAACAGACGCCTGGTCGACCGCCTCGTCCCAGAGCTGCAGGCGTCCAAGGGCCGCTGCGACGTTGTACTGCTCCATTGCGAGTTGTTTCGCGTACGCGACCGGGTCGTCGGCTTCCAGCTCACGCCAGGCAGCCTCGGCCTGCTGATAGACGAGCAGGGCTTCTTCGTGGCGTCCAAGCTGGGCCAGCACGTCGGCGCGGCATCCCAGCGCCTCGGCCAATGAGCGTGTGGCTGACGCGCCCCCAGCCGCCCAGGCCCGAGCAACACGCTCAGCCTCCTCTGCCAAGGACAAGGCTTCGTCCGGATCAGAGGGCTTGGTCGCCTCGACCAGGCAGCGCAGCGCCCAGACCAGATTCCGTTCCCGTACGCCTGGCAGCTTCTCAACCTCGGCACGTTCAGTTTCCACCGCCCGCCGGGCACACGGGATCGCCTCCTGGTGCCGGCCCACTGCGCACAGGATCCAGCCCATCGTGCCTAACGCGAATGACAAGTCACGGGTCACATTCGCACCGTGGGCCGCGCCCAGCTTGAGCCAACGGACCGCCGCGCTGGCGTCCGGCAGCGCCTCCTCATGGCGTCCCAAGGCCAACCGATGGCTGGCTAGAGTCGCCAATGCCGAGCCGAGCCGGGCCGGGTCGGGTTCGATCGGGCTGCTGAACAGCATGACCGCTTCTTCTGCGGCCAGCGCCGCCTCCCGATTGCGGCCAAGCATGCGGTGTCGGTTAGACAGATCCTGCAGGTAGATCGCCAGCTCGCACATGGCGTCCTCGGCCTCGCGCGATTCGCTCGAGAGGTCGGACAGCCTCGCCCGAAGCAGGTCGACCGCCTCGCTGCTACATCTTTGAGCCTCCAGATGATGACCGACCGTGTACTGATGCCGGGACAACTGATCGAGCCCATACGCCAACGAGGCGTTGAACACGGCGGGCCAGGCTCTGGCCAAGACACGAAAGCGATCCACCGCTTCAGCGGCGGATTCGATGGCGTCGTGCGGACGCCCCAGCTCAGCCAGCGTCTCCGCCAACTCACACAGTTCATAGGCCAAGGAACGAGTCGCTCGATCCGGGGACGATACCGAGGTCGAACGCCAGTAATTGACCCCGCGTTCTCGTTGCTCAAGTTTCCGCTGAAAGGTCTCCAGCTCAGACTCGCAGGTCTGGGTCTGGTGGTCCGATCCGCGGCGACGCCGCCGCCAAAGCCGCCACTGGTCGGCCAACGGTTCGGCGCTCGCCGCCGCGGTCGCCACGGCGAGCCCGACCGTGGTCCCCGCCACCGGACCCAGCCGGGCAGACACTTGAGCCACCGTGACCGTACTCACCCCGACGATGCCGCCTCGAAGCAGAGATCTGCGCTGCCATCTGTTCACAACCACGACGCTAGGCGCCCCCTCTGACGTTCCGCGCCTGACCCCACCAGCGCGTGCTTACCTCACCGAGACCACCCCGTCAAGGGTGCAGAATTCCTGACACCAGATCGAAGCCGCCCATCGAATCACCAACGCGCCCAACTCGCACGTCCACAACGAACTACTCCAGGAAGCAAGTCTCGGGGTCGACGTTGCGCAGGAAGTCGCGGGCTGCGTTTTCAAGCTCGGCTCTGGACCCCCAGTTGCGGTCAGACCGTCCGATTGTCAACCCGTAACCCGGGTTGGGGCCGCTCAGCCAATCTAGATGCCAAACGCCGTGCTGCTCCGTATCTGCCCGGGCTACGAAATACTCACCTTCAACTCGGACTGACATCGGCTCTGGCATCTCCACCGAGACATTGTCTCACCCGTGTTCACCCTCTCCGCATCCGACAGGCTCACACGCGAGGACCGCCATGTCGTCCACGCGAAGCCGAGCAAGGAGCAACGCAGGCACTCCAAGTTGCACACACCTCTTGCACTAACGGGATAACATGTTATTAACCGTGCGCCGGGAAGGACTCATGAGCGACGCAGAAACCCGACCGTCCGGTGCCATGTGCCCGGTCTGCGGCGGCAACGTTTCCCCGCAGAGCGGTAGTGGCAGGCCGCGCCGGTACTGCTCGTCGGCGTGCAAGAGCCGCGCGGCCCGTGAGCGCCGCAATGAGCGCGGCGATTCGCCGCCCCTTCGCCGAACTCAGGCGTCCGGCGGTGATGCTGGTGAGCAGTTGCGGGCGAGTCGCCGGTTGACC